>JARRKE010000011.1 GCA_037388465.1 Gammaproteobacteria bacterium | reverse complement strand
CATATCGCATCGACATCGACCTCGACGGCGTCGTCCAGGAACCGGTCGAGCAGCACCGGGGCGTCGTTGGAAACCTGAACCGCCTCGTGCATATAACGGCGCAGGTCGTCGACGTTATAGACGATCTCCATCGCGCGCCCGCCGAGCACGTAGGAGGGACGTACCACCACCGGGTAGCCGATCTCCTCGGCGGCCTGGATGGCCTGGTCTTCGGTACGCGCGGTACGGTTGGGCGGCTGCTTCAGGCCGAGCTTGTTGATCAGGGTCTGGAAGCGCTCGCGGTCTTCTGCCAGATCGATGGAATCCGGCGTGGTGCCGATGATCGGCACGCCGGCCTTTTCCAGATCGCGTGCCAGTTTGAGCGGTGTCTGGCCGCCGTACTGCACGATCACGCCGGTCGGTTTTCGAGCACGTCCTCCAGGGTGAGCGGCTCGAAGTACAGCCGGTCCGAGGTGTCGTAGTCGGTGGATACGGTCTCGGGGTTGCAGTTGACCATGATGGTCTCGTACCCGTCTTCGCGCATCGCGAGCGCGGCGTGCACACAGCAATAATCGAACTCGATCCCCTGCCCGATACGGTTGGGACCGCCGCCGAGCACCATGATCTTCTGACGCTCGGTGGGCTGCGCCTCGCATTCTTCCTCATAGGAGGAATACATATAGGCGGTCGAGGTGGCGAACTCGGCGGCGCAGGTATCCACCCGCTTGTACACGGGGTTGATTTCCAGCTCCCAGCGGCGGGCGCGCACCCGGCTTTCCGTCTCGTCCAGCAGTTGCGCCAGACGGCGGTCGGAAAATCCGCGTTGCTTGAGGCGGTAGAACGTCTCTTTGTCGAGATCACCGAGCAGACGGTCACGCAGGTCGTTTTCGGTTTCCACCAACTCCTGGATCTGGGCGAGGAACCAGGGGTCGATACTGGTCATGCCGTAGAGATCGTCCAGGGTGAGGCCATGACGGAAGGCGTCGGCCACATACCACAGGCGCTGCGGTCCCACGTCCACCAGATGGCTGCGTACGACGTCGAGCGCGTCCTCGCTGTCACGCGGCACCATTTCGTTGAGGCCATCGACGCCGGTCTCCAGACCGCGCAGCGCCTTCTGCAGCGATTCCTGGAAGGTGCGACCGATGGCCATCACCTCGCCCACGGATTTCATCTGGGTGCCGAGAACGGCCTTCGCCTGCGGGAATTTCTCGAAGGTGAAGCGCGGCACCTTGGTGACGACATAATCGATGGTGGGCTCGAACGAAGCCGGCGTCGCGCCGCCGGTGATTTCGTTGCGCAGCTCGTCCAGCGTATAGCCCACGGCCAGCTTGGCGGCGACCTTGGCGATCGGGAAACCGGTGGCCTTGGACGCCAGCGCGGAGGAACGGGAAACGCGCGGATTCATCTCGATGATGACCATGCGCCCGTCTTCCGGATTGATGGCGAACTGGACGTTGGAGCCGCCGGTATCGACGCCGATCTTGCGCAGCACCGCGATCGAGGCGTCGCGCATGATCTGATATTCCTTGTCCGTCAGGGTCTGGGCCGGCGCGACGGTGATGGAATCGCCGGTGTGCACGCCCATCGGATCCAGGTTTTCGATGGAGCAGATGATGATGCAGTTGTCCTTGTGGTCGCGCACCACCTCCATCTCGAATTCCTTCCAGCCGAGCAGGGACTCCTCGAGCAGCACCTCGTTGGTCGGCGAGAGGTCGAGCCCGTGCGACACGATCTCCTCGAATTCCTCACGGTTGTAGGCAATGCCGCCGCCGCTGCCGCCCAGAGTGAACGACGGACGGATCACGGTCGGAAAACCGAGTTCCGGCAGCACCTCGCGCGCCTCCTGTATGGAGTTCACCACGAAGGAGCGTGCGGAACCGAGACCGATGTCGTCCATGGCATGGCGGAACTGCTCGCGGTCCTCGGCCATCTCGATGGCCTTTTCCTTGGCGCCGATCAGCTCTACGCCGTACTTTTCCAACGTGCCGTCGCGATACAGGTCCAGCGCGCAATTCAACGCGGTCTGACCGCCCATGGTCGGCAGCAGGGCGTCGGGGCGCTCCTTTTCGATGATCCGCGCCACGGTCTTGGGTTCGATCGGTTCGATGTAAATCGAATCGGCCGTCTCCGGGTCGGTCATGATGGTGGCCGGATTCGAGTTCACCAGGATGACGCGGTAGCCCTCTTCGCGCAGAGCCTTGCAGGCCTGGGCGCCGGAATAGTCGAATTCGCAGGCCTGGCCGATGATGATTGGCCCGGCGCCGATCAGGAGGATGCTCTTGATGTCAGTGCGTTTCGGCATGAAGCGGTAATCCCGTCTTGCAGTAAGGCAACGGCGCGAAGCTCAGCGCTTCGCGGCCTGTTGCATGAGTTCAATGAAGTGGTCGAACAGCGGCGCCTCGTCGTGCGGCCCGGGGCTGGCCTCGGGATGGCCCTGGAAGCTGAAGGCCGGCAGCTCGCGGTGATGGATGCCCTGCAGCGAGCCGTCGAACAGCGAGCGGTGGCTCGCCGTCAGGGTCTCGGGCAGGCTGGCCTCGTCGACCGCGAAGCCGTGGTTCTGACTGCTGATCATGACGCGCCCCGAATCGATATCCACCACGGGATGGTTCGCCCCGTGATGACCGAATTTCATCTTGACGGTACGCGCTCCCTGCGAGAGTCCCAGCAGCTGATGGCCCAGACAGATACCAAAGGTGGGCACGCCGGTCTGGACGATCTCGGTGATCGCTTCGATGGCGTAGTTGCAGGGCTCGGGATCGCCCGGTCCGTTGGACAGGAAAACGCCGTCGGGTTCCTTGGCCAGCACCTCGCTGGCCGGCGTCCGCGCCGGGACCACGCTGACGCGACAGCCGCGATCGACCAGCATGCGCAGAATATTGCGCTTGATGCCGAAGTCGTAGGCCACGACGTGATAAGGCAGCTTTTCATCGATCGGGTGCGGCGCCTCGGGCAGGCCGCCCTCCAGGCTCCAGGTACCCTGCACCCAGTCGTACGGCTTATGCGTGGTGACCTCCTTGGCGAGGTCCATGCCCTTGATGCCCGGGAAGGCGCGCGCCTCCGCCAGTGCCGCAGCCTCGTCGATGTCACCGGCCTGGATGCAGCCGTTCAGGGCACCCTTTTCGCGCAGCAAACGGGTCAGTCGGCGGGTGTCGATGCCGGCGATGGCCACCACCTTGTTGCGCGCGAGGTAGTCGGGCAGGCTTTCGATGCTGCGCCAGTTGCTCAGACGCGGCGGGAGATCACGAATGATCAACCCGCTGGCGAAAACCTGTGAGGACTCCTCGTCCTCGGGGTTGGTGCCGACGTTGCCGATATGGGGGTACGTGAGAGTGACGATCTGACGCGCGTAGGAGGGATCGGTGAGGATCTCCTGGTAGCCGGTCATGGCGGTATTGAAAACCACTTCCCCGACCGACGAGCCCAGGGCGCCAATGGCTTGGCCGTGAAACAGGCTGCCGTCTTCCAGCGCGAGCAATGCAGGCTTACTCAAAGTTTTGCTCCGGATACAGGCACAGGTACAGACACACGAACGGGATGGATTACGTCAATCCATCCCGCCGTTCGAATACAAATCAAAGTGTTATGTAGTGTAACTGAAACCACCCCCGGCTGACGAGGGCAGTCGGCGCATTCAGTCGCGCAATCCGAGCACGTCCTGCATGTCGTAGGTGCCGGCAGGACGTCCGCCCAACCATTGGGCGGCCCGCATCGCACCGCGCGCGAAGGTCATGCGGCTGGAGGCCTTGTGGGTGATCTCGACGCGCTCGCCGGTGGCGGCGAACATGACCGTGTGCTCACCGACGATATCGCCGGCGCGGATGGTCTCGAAGCCGATGGTTTCCCGGGCGCGCTCGCCGGTGTGGCCTTCACGGCCGTAAACGGCACAGGTCTTGAGATCCCGCCCCAGGGCCTGGGCGACGGTTTCCCCCATGGCCAGCGCGGTGCCGGACGGCGCGTCGACCTTGTGGCGGTGATGCGCCTCGATGATCTCGATATCCACGTCGTCGCCCAGCACGCGCGCGGCGAGATCCAGCAGCCTGAGGCACAGGTTGACGCCGATGCTCATGTTAGGTGCAAAAACGACCGGAATCACCTCGCCGGCGGCGCGGATTTCGGCCTTTTGAGCTTCGCTGAACCCGGTGGTGCCGATGATGATGGCCTTGCCGTGGGCGCGGCAAAAGGCGAGATGGGACAGACTGGGTTCGGGACGGGTGAAATCGATCAGCACGTCGAAGTCCTGCTCGTGCCCCTCCAGCGTGCTGACCACGGGCGTGTCCAGACGGCCCACACCGGCGACCTCGCCTGCATCCGCATCCAGCAGGGTGCTGCCGGGGCGTTCCAGCGCCAAGCCCAGGCTCAGTCCTTCGGTCTCGCAACAGGCCTCGATCAGGGCCCGGCCCATGCGTCCGCCGGCGCCCGCAATCGCCACTCGCGTCGGTTCACTCACGCTCGATCACTCCGGTGCTGTTGGGGGCGCACACTATACCGCAGGGTCACCAGCTGATGTAGGCGTACCCCTGTTCCTGCAGCAGCATCAGATCGGCGGCCCCCACCTCGACCACCTTGGCGAACGGTTCCAGGTCGTCCGCGCTCCAGCCCAGGGACTTGAGGGTGTTGCCGCAGGCGTGAAACTCCACCCCGTAATGCACCATGCTCGAAACCCGCTCGCGGTTGTGCGGGCTGACGGGACGGCCGGGACTCTTGGCCAGCAGATGGATGCCGGGACCGATGGCGACCACGACGATGTGGATGTTGTCGGGAAAGGCGCGCAGCATGGCGCCCACGGAAAACAGGATGTGATCCTGGTAATCCTGATCGGCCTTGTTGAGCTGGTAGACCACCTTGTGCTCGGCCGGATCGTCGGGAAAGCGCAACGAACTGGCGTCTTCGGCCGCCTGGACCGGACGCGCCGCGGCACCGAGTCCCCAGGCGCCGGCCAGTCCCGCCAGTCTGGTCAGCAACCCGCGGCGCGTTGCGCTGACCTTGCCTTTGTCCTTGTCATCATTCATCCCCCTTCCTCCCCGTTATTTGGCTGATCCGGCATGATCTTACCAAGGGGACGGCGGGAACGCGTAGGCCGTCAGTCAGCCCAGAACTTGAGCCCCTCGACGAAGCCCTTCACGCCATCCATCCAACTGGCGGTGTGTGGGCTGTGGCGATCGCCGCCCTTGCCCAGGCTCTTCTCGAGTTGCAGCAGCAGATCCTTCTGCTCCTGGGTGAGATTGATCGGCGTCTCGACCACCACGCGGCAGAACAGATCACCGGGTTCGATACCGCGGACCGGTTTCACGCCCTTGCCGCGCAACCGGAACTGTTTGCCGGTCTGGGTGCCGGCGGGCACCTTCAGCTTCACCTTGCCATCCAGGGTCGGCACCTCCAGCTCGCCGCCGAGTGCGGCCGTGATGATGCTGATCGGCACGTCGCACAGCAGGTGCTCGCCCTGACGGGTGAAGATGTCGTGCGGCTTGATGTGGACCTGCACGTACAGATTGCCGGCGGGACCGCCGTTGACGCCGGCCTCGCCCTCGCCCGCCAAGCGGATCCGGTCACCGCTATCGACACCCGACGGCACCTTGACGGTAAGCACCTTGGCGTCCTGCACCCGACCCTCGCCATGACAGGTCGGACACGGATCGGGGATGATCTTGCCCGAGCCGTGGCAACGCGGACAGGTCTGCTGAACGGAAAAGAAACCCTGCTGCAGCCGCACCTGACCGTGCCCCGCGCAGGTGGGACAGACCTCGGGCTGCGAACCCTCCCGGGCACCGCTGCCGCCGCAGGTCTCACAGGTCACCAGGGTCGGCACGCGGATATCAACCTCGGCGCCGAACACGGCCTGTTCCAGGGAAAGCTCCAGGTTGTACTGGAGATCAGCACCCCGGTAAACCTGATCTGCACGACGCCGGCCGCCGCCGAAGATGTCGCCGAAAATATCCTCGAAGATGTCGCCGAACCCGGCGCCCGCCCCGGCCCCAGCGTGCATGCTGGGGTCCACGCCAGCATGGCCGAACTGGTCGTAGGCCGCGCGCTTCTGGGGATCGCTGAGGATCTCGTAAGCCTCTTTGGCTTCCTTGAAGCGTGCTTCCGCCTCCGCATCGTCAGGATTGCGATCCGGATGATATTTCATGGCCAGACGGCGAAAGGCCTTTTTCAGATCGTTCTCGGAGGCGCTGCGTTCAACACCCAGAATTTCGTAGTAATCGCGTTGTGACATCGGCTCTTTTTTCAATCAGTAACCATGCAGCAAGGCGCACGCGGGATACCGCGTGCGCCTCTGCCCGGCCGGAACGTTACTGGCCTTACTTTTTGTTGTCGTCGACTTCCTCGAACTCGGCGTCGACCACGTCTTCCTGGCCCGCGGCGCCGGTCTCGGTCTGGGCGCCCTCGCCCGCCTCGCCGGCCTGGGCGCTCTGCTCGGCATACATCCGTTCGGCCAGTTTGCCGGAGGCCTCGGCCAGCGCCTGCGACTTGGCGTCGATTTCGTCCTTGCTGTCGCCCTTAAGCGCTTCCTTGAGTTCGTCGATCGCCTTTTCGATGGCCTGCTTTTCGTCCGCGCTGACCTTGTCGCCGTATTCCGTGAGCGACTTCTCGGTGGCGTGGATCAGGTTGTCCGCCTGGTTGCGCGCGCTCACCAGCTCGTGGAAGCGCTTGTCCTCATCCTTGTGCGCCTCGGCCTCTTCGACCATACGATCGATTTCATCGTCCGACAGGCCGGAAGAGGCCTTGATCTGGATCGACTGCTCGCGCCCCGTCGCCTTGTCCTTGGCGGACACGTGCAGGATGCCGTTGGCGTCGATGTCGAAATTGACTTCGATCTGCGGCACACCGCGCGGGGCCGGCGGGATGTCGGTCAGGTCGAAGCGACCCAGCGATTTGTTGTCCATCGCGCGCTCACGCTCACCCTGGAGCACGTGCACGGTGACCGCGGTCTGATTGTCGTCCGCCGTCGAGAAGACCTGGTTGGCCTTGGTCGGAATGGTCGTGTTGCGCTCGATCAGCTTGGTCATGATGCCGCCCAGGGTCTCGATACCCAGCGACAGCGGAGTCACGTCGAGCAGCAGCACATCCTTGACCTCGCCACCCAGCACGCCGCCCTGGACCGCGGCGCCGATGGCCACCGCCTCGTCGGGGTTCACGTCCTTGCGCGGTTCCTTGCCGAAGAAGCCCTTCACCGCTTCCTGCACCTTGGGCATGCGGGTCTGACCGCCGACCAGGATCACGTCGTCGACCTCGGAGGCCGACAGGCCGGCATCATTGAGCGCCAGCTTGCAGGGTTCGATGGTGCGCTTGACCAGGTCCTCGACCAGCGACTCCAGCTTGGCGCGGGTCAGCTTGAGGTTGAGGTGCTTCGGCCCGTTCTGGTCCGCGGTGATGTACGGCAGGTTGATCTCGGTCTGCTGACTGGAGGACAGCTCGATCTTGGCCTTGTCGGCGGCCTCCTTCAGGCGCTGCATGGCCAGCGCGTCGCCGCGCAGGTCGATTCCCTGGTCCTTGTTGAATTCGTCGGCCAGGTAATCGATGACGCGCTTGTCGAAATCCTCACCGCCCAGGAAGGTGTCGCCGTTGGTGGCCAGCACCTCGAACTGCTTCTCGCCGTCCACGTCGGCAATCTCAATGACGGAGATGTCGAAGGTGCCGCCGCCCAGGTCGTACACCGCCACCTTGCGGTCGCCGCGCTGCTTGTCCAGGCCGTAGGCCAGGGCCGCCGCGGTCGGCTCGTTGATGATGCGCTTCACTTCCAGACCGGCGATGCGGCCGGCGTCCTTGGTCGCCTGGCGCTGCGAATCGTTGAAGTAGGCCGGCACGGTGATGACCGCTTCCTTGACCTCTTCCCCGAGGTAATCCTCGGCGGTCTTTTTCATCTTCATGAGCACGCGGGCGGAGATCTCCGGCGGAGCCATCTTCTTGTCGTTGGCCTCGACCCAGGCATCGCCGTTGTCCGCCTTGACGATCTTGTAGGGCACCAGCTTGATGTCCTTCTGCACCGCTTCCTCGTCGAAGCGGCGGCCGATCAGGCGCTTGACCGCGAACAGCGTGTTGTGAGGATTGGTCACGGCCTGACGCTTGGCGGACTGGCCGACCAGGACTTCGCCGTCTTTGGCGAACGCCACGATGGACGGCGTGGTGCGATCGCCTTCGCTGTTTTCGATGACCTTGGGCTTGTCACCTTCCATCACTGCGACGCAGGAGTTGGTGGTGCCCAGATCGATGCCGATGATCTTGCTCATGATTGCTGTCTCCGAATACTTGTAATTTTGTGACTCAATAAGATGTCGATAGTTGTGGAAATGTGGGCATCCCGCGGTTTTTCAAGCCTCCCGGGGCTTCATTTGGCGACCACGACCATGGCCGGACGCAGCAGCCGGTCGTTCAGCATGTAGCCCTTCTGCATCACGCTGAGCACCGTATCGGGCGACTGCTGCTCGCTCTCCTGCATGGCGACGGCCTGATGCAGCTCGGGATTGAAGGGTTCGCCCACCGGGTCCAGCTCGGTGATGGAGAACTTTTCCATGACCTGGGTGAGCACCTTCAGGGTCAGCTCGGTCCCTTCCAGCAGCTTCTCGGCCGTGGCCTGTTCGCGGGCGGCGCTCAGGCCCAGTTCCAGGCTGTCGCGTACCTGAAGCAGTTCAGCGGCCAGCTTTTCCAGGGCATATTTGCGCGCGGATTCCAACTCGCGCGCCGAGCGCTTGCGCAGGTTCTCCAGTTCGGCCTGGACGCGCAGCAACCGGTCCCAGTTTTCATCGGCCTTGGCGCGGGCCGCCTCGAGTTCGGCGCGCAGGGCTTCAACCTCGTCCCCGCCTGCGGCGCCCGCCCCGGTTTCGGCCTGGACCGGGCCCTCAGCCGCGTCCGGCTGTGCCGTCTCGCTGACGGGCTGCTCCTCGTGCTTTTTTGCAGACATGACTACTCCCGAATCTGAATCTTCGACAATATGTAATATCCCTCACCCGCCCTAATGGGGGCGGCGGACGGGGTTTCAAGCGGTTGGGTCCCGAATGATCCGCAAACGGATCAGGAATGCATGGCCGCGCCGAGCAGACGGGCGGTGATATCCACCAGGGGAATGACCCGGTCGTATTGCATGCGGGTGGGACCGATCACACCCAGGACACCGATGATCTCGCCGCTGACCGAATACGGCGCGGTGACCAGACTGCATTCGTCCAGGAATTCGAAACCGGATTCCTGGCCGATAAAGATCTGTACCCCTTCCGCCCGGATGCAGCGATCGAGCAGATGAAGGATTTCGCGTTTCTCGTTGAAGGCCGCAAACAGCTGCTTGAGCTTGTCGAGATCCGACAGTTCCTGATATTCGAACAGGTTGACCTCGCCCTGCATCACCAGCCGGCTGGTATCCGGGCCGTCTGGCGCCAGCGCCTGGCCACCGAGCAGAATGGCGGTGCGCATGATGGCGTCCACGTCGCGGCGCAGGTCCTCCATGTCGGCCAGCAGCGACTGGCGGATATCGTTGAGGCTTTTGCCCGCAAACTGGGCGGTCAGGAAATTGGCGGCCTGGCGCAATTCGGACTCGCTGAACGTGCGATCCAGGTGCAGGATCCGGTTCTGGACCTCGCGCTCGCCCATGACCAGGATGGCCAGTACGCGATTGCCGGACAACTGCAGAAACTCGACCTGCCTCAGCTGGCTCTGTTCCTGACGCGGCACGGTGACGACGCCGGCCAGGCGGCTCACGCCGGAGAGCAGCCTGGAGGCGCTCTCCAGCAGGTGCTCATAACCCAGATCGGGATTCAGGCTTTGCTTGAACTCCTCGATCTGCCCGGGCGCAAACGGCTCGACGTTCAGCAGCGTGTCCACGAAGAATCGGTATCCCTGAGCCGTCGGCACCCGCCCCGCCGAGGTATGCGGCGAGACGATCAGGCCCATATCCTCCAAGTCCGCCATCACGTTGCGGATGGTGGCCGGACTCAGCTCGAGACCGGCGGCCTTGGCCAGAGTGCGCGACCCCACCGGCTGACCCTCGCGAATATAGCTCTCCACCAGCACCTTCAGCAGGTGCTTGGCGCGATCATTGAGCTCGGCATTCAGTGGTTCGGTCGGCATCGGCTTCCCAGGCTGCATCGCCATCGTCTTAGCACTCCGCCAGAACGAGTGCTAAGTGCATAATTACACAACCGGCTTTAAGGCTGTCAAGCTGGCACGGTTCGTGGTTGGCGGGCGGGTAGCGTCATGCTAACGTCAGCGGCCAACACACACGACTGCAACGACATGGCAGCCTTCAAGACCATCGGCCTGATTGCGAAACAGGATGACCCCCGTATCCGGGAGGCATTGCACGCGATCTACCGCCACCTCAGCGGACAGGTGGACGAGATCCTGCTGGACGCGAGCACGGGTGGCGTGCTGACCGGTGCCGACTGCCGTCAGGCCAGCCGGGAAAAACTCGCCGCCGCCGCGGATCTGGCCATCGTCGTCGGCGGCGACGGCACCCTGCTGTACGCCGCCCGCACCCTGGCCGAGGCCGCCGTGCCCGTACTCGGGGTCAACCTGGGCCGGCTCGGCTTCCTGGTGGACGTCTCACCGGAGGAGATGGATGCGCGGCTCAGTGCCATCCTGGCCGGCGACTACATAGAAGAGAACCGCGCCCTGCTGCACGGCCGGATCGAGCGTGACGGCAAGGTCCTGGGAGAAAGTCCCGCTCTGAACGACGTGGTGCTGCACATCCGGGACGTGGTGCGCATGATCGAGTTCACCACCTATATCGACGGCGCCTTCGTCAACACCCAGCGCGCCGACGGCCTGGTGGTCTCCACGCCGACCGGCTCCACGGCCTATGCCCTGTCCGGCGGCGGACCGATCCTGCATCCCTCGCTCAACGCCGTGGTCATCGTGCCCGTCTGCCCCCACACCCTGAGCAGCCGCCCGCTGGTGGTCAACGCCGATTCGCGCATCGAGATCGTGGTCTGCGCCCAGAACCAGACCCACGGCCAGGTCGCCTTCGACGGCCAGGCCAATATCGACCTGAAGGGCGACGACCGGATCATCATCGAGCAGCTGCCGCAGAAACTGCGGCTGATTCACCCACGCGACTACGACTATTTCCAGATTCTGCGCGCCAAGCTGCGCTGGGGCGAGCAGCCCTGACCGGACCCATGCTCACGCACATCCATATCCGCGACTTCGCCATCATCGAGGAACTGGAACTGGAACTCGATGCCGGCCTCACCGTACTGACGGGGGAAACCGGCGCGGGCAAGTCCATCCTGGTGGACGCCATCGGACTGGTGCTGGGGGATCGCGCGGACAGCGGCGTAGTGCGTACGGGTGCCGAGCGCGCCGAAATCAGCCTGAGCCTGGACCTGGAAAATCACGACGAGGCCAATCAGTGGCTGGTCGACAACGACCTGGATGCCGGCAGCGAGTGCCACCTGCGGCGGGTGATCGGCAGTGACGGCCGCTCCCGCGCCTACGTCAACGCCACGCCCTGCACTCTCGCCACCCTGCGCACGCTGGGCGAGCTGCTGGTGGACATCCACGGCCAGCACGAACACCAGTCCCTGCTGCGGCGCGACATGCAGCGCGCCCTGCTGGACGGCTACGCCGGCAACCAGGCCGAACTGGAAGCCATGCAGCAGGCCTACCGGCAGTGGCGCAAGCTCAAGGACCGGCTCGATTCGCTGACCGCCGAAGGCGACGCGCGGCAGGCGCGGCTGGACGTCCTGCGTTATCAGGTCAAGGAACTGGAGGCGCTGGAACTCGGCGCCGACGAGTACGACGGCCTGGAAGACGAACACCGCCGGCTGGCCCACGCGGGCCGCCTGCTCGAATCCTGTGAGATGGCCTACGAGGGGCTGTACGGAGCGGAGGAAGGCGCGGTCGACTCCCAGCTCAGCCACTTCATGCAACAGGTCGAAAGCGCCCGGGAACTCGACCCTCGCCTCGCCGAACCGGTCGAACTGCTCAACAGCGCCCAGGTTCAGCTGCGCGAGGCCGCCGAAGCGCTGCGCCGCTATGCCGATCATCTCGATCTCGATCCCGCCCGCCTCAACCAAGTCGAGGAGCGCCTGGGACTGATCCACGACCTGGCCCGCAAGCACCGGACCGACCCGCAGGCGCTGCCGGAGCTGTTCGAAAACCTCTCTAGCGAACTGGCCGCACTGGAAGACGAGGACTGCGACGTGGAATCCCTGGCCAAGGCGCTGAACGAGGCCGGACAGCAATGCTCCACCGCGGCGGAAACACTTGGCGCACGCCGCCAGGACGCCGGGCAACGGCTGAGCGAGGGCGTGAGCGCGGCCATGCAGACCCTGGGCATGGAAGGCGGGCGCTTCGAGGTGCAGCTCGATGTCCAGCCCGAACCGTTCAGCCCCAACGGCCAGGAGCGGGTCGAGTTCCGGGTCAGCGCCAACCCCGGGCAACCGCTGCGTCCGCTGGCCAAGGTCGCCTCCGGCGGCGAGCTGTCGCGCATCAGCCTGGCGATCCAGATGCTGGCCGCGGGCAGCGTGCGCATCCCCACCATGATTTTCGACGAGGTCGATTCCGGGGTCGGCGGTGCGGTGGCCGAAGTCGTCGGCCGTGAACTGCGGCGTCTCGGCGCGACCCGTCAGGTCCTGTGCGTCACCCACCTGCCCCAGGTGGCCGCCCAGGCGCACCATCATTGCAAGGTGGAAAAACGGCGCGCCAAGGACGCCACGCATACGGAAATCACGCCGTTGGACGAACAGGCGCGGGTTCAGGAACTGGCGCGGATGCTGGGCGGTGTGGAACTGACAGAAAACACCCGCGCACATGCGCAGGAGATGCTCGAGCGGGCGCAAAACACCGCCTGACCGGGAGGTCAGCTGGGCTTTTTCTCGTCCTCGAATTCGCCGTACAGAATCAGGCAGTGATCGGTGATGCGGAAACCGTGCTCGCGCGCGATCTCCTGCTGGCGTTTTTCGATAACCTCGTCGAAGAACTCCACCACCCGGCCGGTGCGAACCGACACCATGTGATCGTGGTGCTCTCCCCGCTCGATCTCGAACACCGCCTGGCCGCCTTCGAAATGGTGGCGCCGGACCAGTCCGGCCGTCTCGAACTGCGTCAGCACGCGATAAACGGTCGCCAGCCCGATTTCTTCCCCGCCTTCCAGCAGCTTGCGGTAAATATCCTCAGCGGTGAGATGGTGCTCATCAGCCTGTTCGAGAATCTCGAGGATCTTCATGCGTGGCAGCGTGACCTTGAGTCCCGCTTTTTTGAGCTCTTGGCTTTCCACTACACGTACTCCACTCATAGGAAATCGGCTGAAAGAGAGGCTAAGGGGTTTATAATGCGGCGTTTTTGAGCGAAAGGCTGCCTACATGCGAAAGCTTCTCACTTCTATTACCCTGTTTGCAACCCTGTTTCTGAACGGCTGCAGCAGCCTGCACGTGTACCGGATGAACATCCAGCAGGGGAACGCCCTGACCGAAAAGGAGGTCCAGCGCCTGCAGACCGGCATGAGCAAACAGCAGGTGCGCTACATACTGGGCGATCCGGTACTGGAAGCACCGTTTCACGCCGATCAATGGCACTACGTCTACTACCACTACCAGGGCACCGACGGTAAGACGGTCAAACGCCAGCTGACCGTCGTATTCCAGAACGGAAAGGTCAGCAGTTTCACCACGGCAGGCGACTTCAAGACGCCGTTGCAGGCGGGCAGCAGCTGACGGTCGCACAAGACCTTATTCTTGGGGTTCAGCGGGGGCCGTGTCGCCCCCGCCCTTTTTCATCCGCTTGCCGGCCGCGGCGCGTTGCTTGCGGATCTCCTTGGGGTCGGCGATCAGGGGCCGGTAAATCTCCACGCGGTCCTTGGCACGCAGCGCGGTATCCAGCTTAGTGAGCTTGCCGAAGATGCCGACCTTGTCCTGGTCCAGGTTGATCTGCGGATAGCGATCCAGAATGCCGGACAGCTCGATCGCCTGGCGCACGGTCGTGCCCGTTTCAACGTTGATCTCGAGAATCACCTGTTCGTCGGGCAAGGCATACGCGACCTCGACCGGCAGCAGCGCACTATCCACCGTAGACCTCTTGGGCACGCTTGACGAAGGCGTCGACCAGGGAATTGGCGATGCTGTTGAACACCGGGCCCACGGTCATGCTCAGCAAGCGGCTGCTGAATTCGAAGTCCAGATCCAGGGAAACCTTGCAGCCCACGTCCTGCAGGCCATCGAAACGCCAGAAACCTTCCAGGTGCTTGAATGGCCCCTCGACCAGGCGCATTTCGATCATCTTGTCCTTTTGCAGCCGGTTACAGGTGGTGAAGGTCTTGCGTACGGCCCCTTTGGCCAACTCGATAGCGGCCATCACCTCGTCGTCGTCCCGCTTGATAACCCGCGAGCTGTGACACCAGGGCAGAAAAACGGAATAGGACTCGACGTCGTCCACCAGGGCGAACATCTGCGCCGGACTGTACGTTACAAGCGCACTGCGACTGATCGTCGTCATGATTCAGAGCAAACCGATGGCGTGCAGGAATATGATCAAAATACCCAGCGGGGAGAAATATCTGACAATGTAAAACCACAGCCGGTACGCGAACCGGTCGCCCATGTCGAATTCGTCGATGGACGATTGTTCACGCATGATCCAGGCAGCGAATACGGCTATCAGGAACCCGCCTAAAGGCAACATGATATTGGAGGTCAGGTAATCCGCCAAATCGAAGAAGGTCTTGCCCAGGACTGTCACCCCGCTGCCGATATTGAAGGAAAACACCGTCCCGAGCCCCACCACCCAGGCCGCCAGACCGGACCAGAGCGCGGCCCGGCCACGATGCACGCCGCGTTGCTCGACCAGATAGGACACCACCGGCTCGATGATGGAGATCGCCGAGGTCCACGCGGCGAAGACCAGCAGGACGAAAAACAGGGTGCCGATCTCCTCCCCGCCGGGCATGGAGCCGAAAGCGATCGGCAGGGTCTTGAAGATCAATCCGGGACCGGCGTCCGGCTGCAGGCCTTCGGCGAATACCAGCGGGAAGATGGCCAGACCCGCAAGCAGGGCCACCGCGGTGTCGGCGGCGGCCACGATGAAGGTCGTCTTGGCGATGGAGGTGTGCGCGGAGAGATAGGAACCGTAGGCCATCATCGCTCCCATGCCCAGGCTGAGGGTAAAAAAGGCGTGCCCCATCGCGATCAGGATGGCGTTTCCGTTCAACTTGCTGAAATCGGGATCGAACAGAAAATGCACACCCTGCATGAAATCGCCCTCGATCACGGCATAACCCACCAGGGTGAGCAGGATCACCCCCAACGCCGGCATGAGATACCGCACCGCCTGCTCCAGACCGGACTGCACGCCGCGCGCGACCACGACCATGGTCATGAACATGAAGATGGAATGCCAGGCGACCAGCCTGACGGGCGATGAGAGCAGTGACGAAAACTGGGCGGTGACGAACTGGGTGGAGGCACCCGTAAAGGTGCCCTGTGCCGTCTTGAAGATGTAGGACAGTGCCCAGCCGGCGATGACGCTGTAATACGAGAGGATCAGAAATCCCGCCACCACGCCGAGCCAGCCCATGTAACGCCACAGGCCACTGGCTCTTTCATCCATTGCCAGGGTGCGCATGGTGTTGATCGGGCTCTGCCGGCCACGCCGCCCCAGCATGATCTCGGCCATCATGACCGGAATGCCGATGACCGCGATGCATACCAGATAGACCAGCACGAACGCCCCGCCACCGTTTTCACCGGCGATGTAGGGGAACTTCCAGATATTTCCGAGACCGACCGCCGAACCCGTAGCCGCCAGAATGAATGCCAGTCTGGAAGACCACTGCCCATGCAGCGACATGCGAGAGGTCGTCATGCTGCCCCATCAATGAATTGGTTGGACGCATTGTGGGCAATTTCACGGGAGGCCTCAAGTAAATCACCGGGCAAAGAGGCCGGCTTGGTTATAATGGCCGGATGGCCAGCAAGAAATCCAAAACAAACAGTTCCACCATTGCCCTGAACCGCCAGGCGCGCCACGACTTTTCGATCGAGGAAACCCTGGAGGCCGGCATCGCCCTGGAAGGCTGGGAGGTGAAAAGCCTGCGTGCGGGCAAGCTGCAGCTGCGGGAAAGTTACGTGCTGATCAAAAACGGCGAGGCCTGGCTGTTCGGTGCGCACATCGCCCCCCTGCCTACCGCCTCGACGCACATCCATCCGGATCCGATCCGCACCCGCAAACTGCTGCTGCATGCGAACGAGATCGGCCGCCTCATCGGCGCCGTGGAACGCAAGGGCTATACGCTCGTTCCCCTGGCCATGTACTGGAAACGGGGGCGAGCCAAACTGGAGATCGGGGTCGCCAAGGGCAAGAAGGTGTACGACAAGCGTGAGACCGAAAAGAAACGCGACTGGGCCCGTGAAAAGGCCCGCCTGCTCAAGGCCCGCTAAAACGACAGGCTAGGACGCGTCCTGTCCCGTGAGGGCGGTCCACAGCACCCGGCCCCCTGAGGCCTTCGCAATCTCCGTCAGGCGCGCCTCATGTGCCGCACTTTCCGCATCCGAGGCGCTGATGACCGGCAGACGCTTGCGGTCGGCCGGCAACCGCCGGATGCGCGTACTGCCGCCGCGGCTGGGGCTGTCGGCCTCCCGGGTTTCTCCATCGAGCGACAAGGCGGTCTGCCCGCCCGTCATGCGCAGATAGACGTCGGCCAGAATCCGCGCATCCAGCAGGGCGCCGTGCAGCTGACGATGCGAATTGTCGATGTCGTAGCGCTTGCACAGCGCATCCAGGCTGTTGCGCTGCCCGGGGTGCATGCTGCGCGCCAGCACCAGCGTGTCGACGACGGAACAAAAATCCCCCACCCGCCCCAGGGATGTGTCGATGCGCGCCAGTTCGTGATTCAAAAAACCGACGTCGAACGGCGCGTTGTGGATCACCAGTTCGGCGCCGCGCAGATAGGCCAGCAGGTCATCGGCGATCTCCTCGAAGGGCGGCTTGTCGGCCAGTGCCTCGTTGGTGATGCCGTGCACCTCGATCGCCCCTTCGTCGATCAGCCGGTCGGGCTTGATGTACTGGTGGTAGTCATTGCCCGTGGGGCGGCGGTTGATGAGTTCGACACAGCCGATCTCGATGATCCGGTGTCCCTGTTCCGGTTCCAGACCCGTCGTTTCGGTATCCAGCACGATCTGTCGATTCGCCATCAACCCGCCTCCAGCATTTGATCAATCGCCCCGCGTGCCAGCGCATCGGCGCGTTCGTTTTCGGGATGGCCGCTGTGCCCCTTCACCCAATGCCATTCGATCTCGTGGTTTTGCGTGGCCGCCTGCAGGCGCTGCCACAGATCCACGTTCTTGACGGGAGAACGGTCCGCCGTGCGCCAGCCGTTTTTCTGCCAGCGCGCGATCCATTGCGTGATGCCGTTCTTGAGATAGTTGGAATCGGTGGTAATGGCGACGTGCGAAGGCCGCTTCAGGGCCTCCAGTGCGGCGATCGCCGCCATCAGTTCCATGCGGTTGTTGGTGGTTTCCCGCTCTGCACCCTGGAGGGTCTTTTCGACCCCCCGGTAGCGCAGCAGGGCGCCCCACCCGCCGGGTCCCGGATTGCCACGGCAGGCGCCGTCGATGAAGATTTCAACCTGTTCTTTCACGATTCATGTTGCGTGTAGTGGGTTCGGTAAGTCGCCCAGGCGCCAGGGCACTGCGCTTCGACCAGCGGGGACGAATCGGCGTGAGCGTGGCGACCCGCTTGCGGGCCAGTATGACATGCACGCTGCCGAAATAGGGCCACCAGCGGCGCCCCCATCGTTCCCAGCGCGATTCCAGACAATGCCGGGTCAGCCGGTTGATGGGCGCGCGGAAACCGTAATGCAGGGTGCGCAGCGTATCGAATCCCAACAGGGCGAGCCAGTCGTTGATCCGCAGGGCACTGTAAAAATGTCCGCACCACGGCACCCCCTCGCGCCAGAACTGCGCTCCCTGCCACAGCCCCATCAGGCTCCAGGGATTGAAACCGACGATCACAACATGACCTTCCGGTATCAGGGTGCGCTCGACCTCGCGCAGGACCTCGTGGGGGCGCTCGGAAAACTCCAGCACATGCAGCAGCGTGACCAGATCGAGGCTCTCCGCATCCCAGGGCAGTTGATGCGCATCGGCCATCACCCGCGCCGGACTGACGATATCCTGACGCACCCAGTGGGGGATCCGCGAATGCCGACTGAAATCCAACGACGGGTCGATCACCCCCATCTGCAGGGCGTGATAGCCGAACAGGCTGCCGACCAGGGCTTCCAGGGTTTCATCCAGCCCGTGCAGCAGGCACTGTCCGGCGCGCGTTCCATACCACCTACGCAACCCTCGGGCCCGCTCAGCCGACGTCGATTTACACAAGCGGGATGGAAACATACACGCGGTACACCAAGGCCTTGGGTTTGTCCCCGCCGGCCGGTCGCAGCCATTTGCGGGATGCTAAAATCATATCATGCTGAATCGAGTGGACTACCGCTGGCTTGTCGTCTCCCTGTTCGCCATCCTGCTCGCCTCATGCAGCGCGCGGGAGGTCTCGCAGCGGCTGAGCAACGAGGCGGCGGATGACGCCGCAACGGGCACAACGACGGAGATCAGCCGCGAAGAGGACACGCCGTTCACCGGCCTCGAATCCGATGATATCGAGGGTCTTACCGAGCCGGAAGACCGTTTCTGGCAACAGGTCGGCGAGGATTTCAAATTGCACAACGCCGTCGACCAGCCTCGCGTCCAACGCGAATTACAGTGGTACCGCTGCCATAACGACTTCCTGCAGCGCGTTACAGCCCGCGCCGAACCTTTTCTCTACTACCTGCTGCAGCAGACACAGGCCCGCGACATGCCCGCTGAATTGATCCTGCTGCCTATCGTCGAAAGCGCCTTTCTGCCGTACGCCCACTCCCCTTCCGGTGCCGCCGGCATGTGGCAGTTCATGCCTGCCACGGCCCGTCACTACGGGCTGCGCCAGAACTGGTGGTATGACGGACGGCGTGACGTGGTCGATTCGACCCGGGCGGCACTGGACTATCTTCAACGGCTGCACGGTATGTTCGACGGCGACTGGCTGTTGGCGCTGGCGGCCTACAACAGCGGCGTCGGCAACGTGCGGGCCGCCATCAGACACAACCGCAAACAGGGGCTGCCGACGGACTTCTGGCACCTGGACCTCCCCAAGGAGACGCGCCGCTACGTGCCCAAGCTGCTGGCCATCAAAGCCATCGTGGAAAACCCGCACCGCTACGGACTCGAACTGTGGCCGATCCCGAACCACCCGGTCGTGAAAGCGGCCAAACTCGACGGCCAGATCGACCTCAGCCTGGCCGCAAGACTCGCGGGCATCCCGCCTGAAACCCTGTATGCCCTCAACCCCGGCTTCAGGCGCTGGGCCAGCCCGCCGCACACCGAGCATCTTCTGCTGCCCGTCAAACATGTGGCCCAATTCACCCAGGCGCTCGCCGAGCTGCCCGCCACGCAGCGCGTCAGCTGGCGCAGACACCGGGTCAAAACGGGGGAAAGCCTGAGCGTGATCGCCCAGCGATTTGGCACCCGCGTGAGCGACATCAAGCGGGTGAACCACCTTAAAAACAACCTGATCCGCGCCGGCGAAAAACTGCTCGTTCCGCTGCCGGCCGTCAAAACGGCGGGCACGGCGGATTCCGGCGCGGACCTGCCGCGCACCCTGATCCACGTGGTCGAATCCGGCGATAGTCTGTGGAGCATCGCCCAGTTTTACAACACCAGCATCCAGGCAATCAGAGACTGGAACGACATCGAGCGCAATACCCCTCTGTACCCGGGCATGCAACTTAAAATCGAACGCCCGCAGCTGGCCGGCAACCATTCCTGAACACGCCATCATTGAGTTCAGGCCTGACTCCCGTTAGTTTAGGCGCTTAATCCAATCCACCGGCACCCGGTTTCCGCCTGCGTAACGAGTAATGAGCGCCTCCCTCGACACCGATCTTGTCAAGCAGCTGATCCCCATCAACGCGCTGTCACCCGACCGGCGCAGGACCCTGCTGCAAAAGGCCCGCGTTATCGAATCCCCCGAAGGCAGCCGCCTGTTCAAAAAGGGCGATACCGACAAGATGCACTATTACCTGCTCGAGGGCGAGGTCGAACTCACGGACGACAGTGGCGTATTCAAGGTCATCGCGGCCGGCAGCCAGGACGCGCTGCACCCACTGGTACACAGGCAACCACGCACCGCGACGGTCCGCACCACGACGCCCTCGCGGATCCTCGCCCTGAACAGCAACGACCTGGACCTGATGCTGACCTGGGACCAGACCGGCAGTTACCAGGTGGACGAGCTCGACGAGTCCGACCAGCAGGACGACGACTGGATGACGCGCCTGTTGCAGACCAAGGCCTTTCAGAGAATTCCGCCCGCCAATCTGCAGGCCATTTTCAGCCGGATGGAGGAGATATCCTGTCACGCCGGAGATGTGGTCGTCCGCCAGGGTGACCCGGGGGACTATTTCTACATCATCACCGAAGGACGGTGTGCGGTGACCCGCACCCTGCCCTCCAAGCCGGAAGGCATCAAGCTCGCGGAACTCGGTACGAGCGACAGCTTTGGAGAAGAGGCGCTGATTTCCAACGGTCACCGCAATGCCACGGTCACCATGCTGACCGACGGCAAACTGATGAGACTCTCGCACGAGGATTTCACTGCCCTGCTCGAAGCGCCGTTGATGCGCCACATCAACTACGAGGAAGGCGTGGAAAAAGTCGCCAACGATCACGCCCAGTGGCTGGATGTACGCCTGCCAGACGAATACAAGCAACACCACATCAAGGGCAGCATCAACATTCCCCTGGTCCTGCTGAGAATCCAGATGGCGAAGCTGGATCCGCAACGCCCCTATGTCGTGTATTGCGATACAGGACGCCGCAGCGCCGCCGCCACCTATCTGCTGAGCGAGCGGGGATTCACGGCATTCCTGCTGGACAACGCCATGCAGGACGTGCCGAAAAATGCACTGGAAGGCGCCGATACCTGATACCCGCCGCTACGGCGTGTAGCCTGGAATCCGGGTTTCATCCACCTCGTCGATCTGATCCGCATCCAGGAACTGCTCGGCGTAGCGCAGATAGACCTTCTCGCTGACGAACACCCGGAACAGATCCGGATCGATCTTGCTGTCGAGCATCATGCGCCCCATGATCTCGAGGCATTCCGACAATCGCTTACCGGGCTTGTAGGGACGGTCCTTGGCGGTCAAGGCCTCGAAGACATCCGCAATCGCCACCACACGCGCCGGCACGGACATTTCCTCACGCGTCAATCCGCGGGGGTAGCCGGAACCGTCCATATGTTCGTGATGCCCGCCGGCATACTCGGGGACATGCTGCAAATGCTTGGGGAAGGGCAGCGATTCGAGCATCCGGATCGTCGCCACGATGTGCCGGTTGATGACCGCCCGCTCCTCGTCGTTCAACGTTCCTTTCGGGATGGTGAGGTTATAGACCTCGTCTTCACCCAACAAAGACCTCATCACGCCGTCGCCGTCCACGAAACGCTGCGCACCGATTTCCCGGACATGGGCCTGATCGTCCGCCGACATGGTTTCGCCGCCGATGTTGCAGCGCCTCAGAAATGACTGCTGCCCGATAAATTCAAGGCGCGTTTTCGCCAGCGCCGAATCGACCTCCCGGGTATCGGTCCCGTGCCTGGCCAGCAGCTCGCGCAGTAGACGGATCTCTGCATCACGGCGCAGGATATCGAAACGTGCATCCACCAGCCGCATACGGTCGAAGATGGTTTCCAGCTTGGTGGATTTATCCATCACGTGTTCGGGCGTGGTGATCTTGCCGCAGTCGTGCAACCATGCCGCCACCTCCACCTCGTGCCGGTCCTTGTCATTCATGCGGAAGTCCTTCAATTCGCCACACTCGGAACGCGAAGCGGCCTCCGCCAGCAGCATGGTCAGCTCGGGCACTCTGCGGCAATGCCCGCCCGTATAAGGCGACTTTTCATCGATCTCCGTCGCGATCAGCTTGATGAAGGCATCGAACAGGTTGTTGAGATCGTCGATCAGCTTGCGGTTGGTCAGGGCCACCGCCGCCTGGGAAGCCAGGGATTCGGCCAGCCGCACCGAGCGCACCGAAAAAGGCACCGTCTCGCCCGACACCCGATCCAGGGCATTGATCAACTGCAGCACGCCGATGATCTCGTTTTCATGATTTTTGAGCGGAACGGTGAGAATCGAGCGGGTTCTGTACCCGGTCTGTTCGTCAAATTTACGCGTGCCGGAAAAATCAAAACCATCCGCCCGGTAGGTATCGGGAATATTGATCGTCATATCCCGGAACACACTGAAGGCCACCACCGTACTGGTATTGGGCGAACCGTCCACCTCATAAAGCGGGATGGGATCGAACGGGATCGACACGCCCGTGCTGCCACCGAGGGCGACGCCCAGGCTGTCGGTGGACATGATCTCGAAGACGAGCCGATTGTCGGCTACGGAATAAATCGTTCCGCCGTCGGCGGCGGTGAGGATCTTGGCACTGGCGAGAATGTTCTCGAGCAGTCTTTGTATATCGCGTTCGGTGGAAAGCGCGATGCCGATCTCGGTCAAATAATTGATCTGCGCCGACCTGTCTCCGGAATCCCCCGGCATGGCATGCTCCTCATGGCGGCATTTTTAGGACGCAGTTGTTTTCGAAACCCGTCTCAACAGACCTCGTGAGCCACGTTACCGATGCAAGAGCCAGTACCGTCACGACCAAGTCGTCTTGAGACAGATTCAAGTTTAGCAACCTACCAGGCAAATACCGCCGTACAAGTGTCACCTTTTCGGCACCTAGCCTTTTATCGCAAATATCCCTATGATCTTGCTCATAAAAACATTCTTGAGAACAACAGGCTGAATGCCGTCAGGACGCAACGGGGGCACATGAACCATCAGGGCTTTCTCAGCACTACCCGACACGCTGAGCACATCGCTACGCCACACCCGCTGATCAAGGGATCGCCCGCCGTGCAGACCACGCTCCGATCCGTCCCTCCCGCAACCGTCGGGAAGGGCGTGGCTTTTCTTATCGCGTTGTTTTCAAATAAAAAAATATTCCCGACCGGAAACAATGCGGCCATAATGGCGGATGCGAGCCTGGATGGTATCCAGGCCGGAAGCACGCGCGGATCCCTTCAGCCGCACCGCTTGCGGATCTGCAGACGATCCATTCTGGCGCCGGTCTCGACATTGCGGGTAGGCTAATGACTCCGCGCCGAATGATCCCCAGAAGCAGAGGCTTCCGTTTTCAGGCAATCATATAAATAACGACCGAGAGCGCCGCGCCATATGAACCTCAAAGGGAAAATCGCCATCTCCGGACGGACCGACACCGGTCGTGTCCGCTCGCACAACGAAGACAGTATCGGCGATGACATCGAAATCGGCTGCGTAGCGCTCGCTGACGGCATGGGTGGATACAAGGGTGGCGAAGTCGCCAGCGCCATCGCGATCAACACGATCATCGAACACCTGGGCAATGAACTGCCCCGCCTGAAAAACGCCGGCGAAATGGATGAGGAGACCGGCTACACCAAGGAAAGCCTGATCCTGCGAGACTCTATCCTGCTCGGCAACAAGGCGATCTACGAAACGGCGCGCAGCCAGCCCCAATACCAGGGCATGGGCACCACGATCGTGCTGGCCGGTTTCTACGACAATCGTCTTACCGTCGCCCACGTCGGCGACTCCCGCATGTACCGGATACGCAGTGGTCGCATGGAACAGATCACGGCGGACCATTCCCTGCTGCAGGAACTGGTCGACCGCGGCTTTTATTCCAGCGAAGAAGCCAAGGAATCCCTGAACAAGAACCTCGTGACCCGTGCGCTGGGCATCGAGCCCACCGTGGCGGTGGACATCAACGAGGACCTGGTGCTGCCTGGAGACGTTTATATGATGTGTTCCGACGGCCTCAACGACATGGTCGAGGATGAGGACATCCGCTTAACTATTCAGGACTATGGTGCTAACCTTGATGAAACCGCCGACCGCCTCATCAAGCTCGCGAACGACAACGGCGGCAAGGACAACATCTCGGTAATGCTGGTCAGGATTCTCAAGGCATTCCCGGCGGAAAAATCGCTTTACCAAAAGCTAACTGACTGGCTCTTCTGAGTTCCGGGCAACTGCATATGTCTAAGCTCATACTTTCCCTACACGACCGTACCCTTTCCGAGCACCCTATCGAAAAGGAGTGCGTGAAGATCGGCCGCAAGCCCGACAACGATATTCATATCGATAATCTGGCCGTCAGCGGCCATCACGCCCAGATCATCACCATTCTCAACGATTCCTTCCTCGAGGATCTCAACAGCACCAACGGGACCTACGTCAACGCCAAGCTGATCAAGAAACACGCCCTGAAGGACGGGGATGTCATCACGATCGGCAAACATACCCTGAAGTACGTCAACGAATTTGAAGCACCGGCGAGCGCGCCGCAGGGTGAGGAGGAAGGCAAGGAAGACGACGATTTCGAAAAGACCCTGATCATTCGTACCGATACGGTGGGGATGCCCAGCCGCGACGGCGCCAAGGAACTGTCCGAACAAACCATGGGCAAGCTCTCGGCGGAATATGCCGAGGCCACCAAACACGCCCAGCACCCGGACACACAGTCGCATTCGGCCAAACTACAGATACTGAGCGGCGCCAACACCGGAAAGGAACTGCATCTCGCCAAGGCCCTGACCACGCTCGGCAAACCCGGTGCCCAAGTCGCGGCCATCACCCGTCGTCCGCAGGGCTTCTTTTTGCTACATATCGACGGCGGGCCCGACAATCACAGGCCGCTGGTCAACGGAGACGACATCGGCATCGTCGCCCATCCGCTCAGCAATCACGACGTCATCGAGATCGCCGGCGTGAAGATGGAGTTCATCGTCACCTGAGTACGGACCGGAGCGGTCCACCCCCGCCTCTCTGCCCTGCCCGCCAGACATCCTTCGTTACGCAGACGTAGCGTTCTCAGGATCTGGCCGGGTACAGGCGCGGTACGGCCGCGAGCAGGCTGCGAGTGTAGGGATCGCGCGGCGACCCGCATACGCGGGCGGTCTCGCCCACTTCGATGATGCGACCGTCTCGCATGACGGCCGTCCGGTCACTGATGTATTCCACCACGGCAATATTGTGGGTGATGAACATCAGCGTCAGCCCGCGTTCGCGCTTGAGTTCCAGCAGCAACTGAAGCAGTTCGGCCTGCACGGAAACATCCAGGGCGCTGGTGATCTCGTCGCAGAGCAGGAAATCCGGCTCCAGCACGAGGGCGCGTGCGATTCCGATGCGTTGCCGCTGTCCGCCCGAAAAGGCCTGGGGCAGCTGCCACAACGAATCCTCCTCCAGACGCACCTGGCGCAGCACGCTGCGCGCCCGCTCCAGACGATCCTCCTCGTTCTCGCCGATGCCGTGCACGCGCATCGGTTCGATCAGGGCCTGGGCAATCGTCAGGCGTGGATTCAGCGAGGACATGGGATCCTGGAACACAATCTGCAAATGGCGTCGCAAGCCGCGCCAAGAAGATGCCCGCAACCCCTGCAGATCGCGGCCATGAAAACGGATGTTGCCGCGGGTCACGGGTTGCAGGCCCAGCAGCGCGCGCCCCATGGTGGTCTTGCCACACCCGGATTCACCCACCAGCGCGAGCACCTCCCCTTGATTGATCTGCAGGCTGACGCCATCGACCGCCTTCACGTGGTCTACCACGCGACGCAGTATGCCTTTGCGTACCGGGAAGTGGACGTACAAATCCTGCAGCTCGATCAGCGGGGTCGCCCCATCATGCCCCCGCGGAGTGCGGGGCAGGTTTTCCGGCAGGGCATCGATGAGTTGCCGGGTATAGTCGTGGCGCGGGCTGTACAGCACGTCGTCCGCCTCGCCCTGCTCCACGATCTTGCCGGCACGCATCACGGCTACCCGATCGGCCACCTGCGCGACCACGCCCAGATCGTGGGTGATGAACAGGATGCTCATGCCCTTTTCGGCCTGCAGCGACTTCATCAACTCCAGGATTCCTGCCTGCACGGTGACATCCAGCGCCGTGGTCGGTTCGTCCGCTATCAGCAGATCCGGTTCGCAGGCCAGGGCCATGGCGATCATGGCGCGCTGGCGCTGCCCGCCCGACAGCTGGTGGGGATACGCGCTGAAGCGCTGTTCCGGATGATCGATCTGCGCGGCCCGCAGGGACTCGATGACCTGCACCCGGAGGTGATCGGGGTGCAGATCATCGCGATGCAACGACAAGGCCTCCCCGATCTGATCGCCGACGGTCATCACCGGATTGAGACAGGTCATCGGCTCCTGAAAGATCATGGCAATCCGTCCGCCCCGCAGCTCGCAGCGGCTCGATTCGTCCATGGCCAGGATGTCATCTTGTCCACCCGCGTCGTGCAGCAGGATCCGTCCGGTCGGATGGCTGACACGGTCGGGAGGCAGCAATTGCAGAATCGACAGGGCCGTCACCGACTTGCCGCTGCCGGATTCGCCGACCAGGCAGAAGGTCTCGCCGCGCCTGACCTCGAAATCCACGCCGTCCACCGCCTTGATCAGGCGTCCCGATACGTGCAGCCAGGTCCGCAGGTCGTGCACTTCGAGCAAAGGCGTGGTCATCGTCCGCTCACCGCTGCAGGTAGGGGTCGATCACGTCGCGCAACGCCTCGCCGATGAGGTTGTAGGCGAACACCGTGAAAAAGATCGCACCGCCGGGGAAGATCGCCATCCACCAGTAGAAGGTGGACGACTGCACGGCCTGGTTGAGCATTTGCCCCCAGGAGGGGCTGTCGACCAGGCCGAGACCGAGAAAGCTGAGCGTCGCCTCGGCGAGGATGGCCGAAGCGACGCCGAAGCTGGCCGCCACCAGCAGGGGCGCCATGGCGTTCGGCAGCATGTGCCGGAACAGGATGGAGCGCAGCGGCAGACCGCCGGCGACCGCGGCCTGAACGAAGTCCTGCGCGCGCAGCTTGAGGTATTCCGCGCGCACGTAACGCGCATAGCCCGGCCAGGCGGTGAGCCCGATGATCACCATCATCAGGTACAGGCTGCGTCCGAAAAAGGCGACGAAGGTCAGCAGCAGAAACAGCGTCGGCACGGCCTCGAAGATTTCCACCAGACGCATGCCGACGATGTCCACGATGCCCGAGAAATAGCCCATCAGGCCCCCGAGGATCGTGCCGATAAGCATGGCGATGCCGGTAGCGATGAAACCGATGGCCAGTGCGATGCGTGAGGCGTGAATCATGCGGCTCAGCACGTCGGCGCCGTTGGCGTCCGTGCCCAGCCAGTGCACATGCCCGGGGTCGGCCAATGGTGCCTGGAGGGCGACGTCACCCCGGTCACGCTGGTAGTCGCGGGCCGAATAGGGAATGGGTGCGTGAACAACCCAGTCATAACGGCCGGCGGCCTCGGCCTCCCGGTACTGTTCGTACACGGTAATCTGCGGTGGGTGTAGCAGAATCAGGCTCAGCGTGGTGATAATCGCCCCGCCCGCCAGCCAGATCGCCAGACGCCGCAGGAACGGCAGACGCGGCCAGAACAGGATGCCCGAGCTGAGGAACATCAACAGCAGGGTCGCGTCGGCCGGCGTGAACGCCGCCAGGGCCGGACTCTGCAAATGCCCGTGCTCGCTCAGCAGCAGCGGCCGGGAGTTCGCCAGCAGCGGTGCGAAAACCGCCGCAAAGGCCAGGAGCCCGATCCAGACCAGCCCCAGCCTGGCACCAAGCTGCTTGAGCATCAGGCGCAGCATGCCGGCTGCGTAGCCACTTTGTTTCACCGCCTCATTCATAACTCACCCGCGGGTCCACCATGGCATACAGAATGTCGGCGATGAGGTAGCTGATCAGAGTCAGCAGCCCGCTGATCAGGGTGATGGAAAGCACCAGTTCCCGATCCCGCCCCTGCACCGCCTCCACGGCCAGCTTGCCCATGCCGTCGATACTGAACAGCGATTCGACGATCACCGAGCCCGCCAGCAGACTGGGCAGCAGGCTGGCGGACACGGTGATCAGGGGCAGCAGGCTGTTGCGAAACACGTGGCGCCACAGCACCTGCCGTTCCGGCACGCCTTTGGCGCGCGCGGTACGGGCATAGTCCGCATGCAGATTCTCTAGCACTGCGGAGCGCGTCAGCTTGGCGAGAAAGGCGAAGCCGCCATAGGTCAGACACAGCACCGGCAGCACGAGATGCCAGAGACGGTCGAATAAAAATCCGCGCACAAATCCGCCATCTACGAAATACGAGGCGAGCAGGACACCCGCAAACAGCCCGGTCAGGCCCATCGCCGCGACCCGCAGGCTGGTAAATCCGGTCCAGCCGAGCAGTCCAAGCATCGTACCGAGCGCCACGGGCAGCAGCACCCACAGCACCCAACCGGCCTGGGGCAGGACGTCGACCATCCACAAACCGCCCGCCACGCCCAGCACGGCCATGATCGCCAGGTTGCCCGTACGCCTCAGAAACCGCGCCAGTGCGACCATCAGCCCGGTCCCGAGCAGCGCGCTCACGCCCAGCAGCAGGGCATCCCAGAGATTCGACCAATGCGGCATGAACGGCATGTCCAGGGCGGTACGCTGGCTCAGTCCTGCGGTCGGAAACCATTGCCAGTATTGTTCGCTGGCGAAGAATCCGATCAACAGGACGCCGGTCAGCATGGTCGGAACGGACCACAGGCCCAGCATGGTGATGCTGGTCAGGCGGTCGAAACCGCCGCCGCGGTCGGTGGCGGCGCGTACGCCGAAGGTGATCGCGATCAGATAGATCAGCGGAATGGAGAGCAGGTTCAGCAACAGCGTGATGGGCAGGCGTTCCTTGATGAGCTCCAGCACCGGGCGTCCGTAGCGGAAACTCATGCCCAGATTCGATCCCTTGGTGAAGGAAAAGCCGGCGATGTGATGTTCGTGATCGAACACGAATCCGATCGGCATCACGTTGTTCAGCCAGCGCAGGTACTGCACGGGCGGGGGCGAATTGAGGCCGTAGAGGCGGTTGTAATAATCCTCCAGCGCGCGCTTGGCCTCCGGCTCCAGGTTCTGCCCTTCGATCAGGCTTTGGGCGCTGATCCCGCCGGGCGAGGCGGCCATGACCGTGAAGACGACGATCGTGATACCGAGCAGGGTCGGAATCATCAACAGCAGGCGTCGCAGGATGTAGGCCGTCACGGCGCAGGCTCAGTCCGTATATTTTTGTTCCGCACTGGGGATATAAATCTCCATCGGCACCAGTCCCAGATTCAGGCCCAGCTTGGTGACCTGCAGGTTATGGATGCGGCGGTCGACGAACACCAGGCTCTTGCGGCGCATCAGGAAGGTGTAGGGCTGGTCGTGGTACAGGATCCGTTCGCAGGCCTGCCATAACGGCATGCGCTTGGCCTCGTCCACCGTACCGCGCGCCTCGGTGATCAACCGGTCCAGCTTGGGATTGCGGTAGCCGATGAAGTTGTCGCCGCCGTTTTCGATCTGGCTGCTGTCGAACATCTGGTAGATGTCCACCTCCACCCCGCTGGTCCAGCCGAGCATGATGGCATCGAAATCGCGGTGCTTGATCTTGTCCAGCATCACCGCCCATTCGGTGGGTGCGGGCTGCATCACGATGCCGGCGCGTGCATACAGGTCCTTGAGGTAAAGCGCGATGCGGCGGGTGTCCTCGCTGCCCTGGAAAAAGGTCATCTTGAACTTGAACGGACGCCCCTTGGCGTCCTCCAGCACGCCGTCGCCGTTGCGGTCCCTGAAGCCCGCCTCGCGCAGCAGCTGCTTGGCCCTGGCCAGATCGTAGAGGCGCGGCTTGAGGGCCGGGTCGTGCTGGGGACTGCTGTCGATGAACGGGCTGACGGCCGGCTCGGCATAGCCCTGCATCAGGTGGCGGATGATCCCGGCCCGGTCGGTCAGATAGGTCATGGCCAGTCGGACACGACGGTCGGCAAACCAGGTCGGCTTGTCCTTGCGCGATTCGTTCCAGCCGATATAGCTGTAACCCGCGGTCGGACTGAGGTACTCGAAATGCCGGGTGCGCTTTGCCAGGGCCTTGTCGGCGACCAGCTGTTTGTATTCGCGGGGCCGCGCGCCGTAGACGTCGATGTCGCCGTTACGGAAGGTGGTCAGCCGGGCACTGTCGTTTTCGATGATCTTCCAGATCAAACGCCGGGGCGCCGGCTGCACGGGCCCCCAGTATCGCGGATTGCGGTCCAGCTCCACCAGCCCCACATCGGGCGTCCAGTCCTTGCCCTCCTTCAGACGGTAGGGTCCGGAACCGAACAGCAAAGCCTTGGATTGATTGAATTTTTCTGGCTGCTTCAGATAGCTTTCGTAATAGTGCTTGGCGAGGATCGGCATACCGCCGGCCAGCGCCAGGCTGTTGAAATACGGTTCCTTGAACTCGAACACCACACGGCCGGGCCCTTCCGCGTAGACCCGCTTGATCTTGTCGTAGTAGGCGCGTTCGCGCGGCGCCGCGATCGCGGGATTCATGATGAAGTGATAGGTGAAGACCACGTCTGCCGAGGTGACGGGCTTGCCGTCCGAAAAGGTGGCGTTGCGGCGCAGATCGAAGCTGATCTTCAGGCCGTCCTTGCTGACCGTCCAGTCGCGTGCCAGCAGTCCCTGCCAGGCCAGGGTGTCGGGATCACGAGTCAGCAGGGACTCAAGTATGTAGTTCTGGATCTCCGAGGCGTAGGCATCCGTGGACACGAAGGGCGTCAGGGTCTTCAGCCCCATGGCGAAGGCCTGGACGATCCAGCCGCCCTGGGCGTAGCCGGGCTGCCGGGTGGCCTGGTATGCACGCTGGAAGGCCGGGGGTACCGCCCCGGTTGCGTCGGCCGCACCCTGCCGGTCGGCCGGCGTACGGGGCATCTCGTGCACCGACTGACGCAGCCGCCGCAGATCGGCGGCCTGTTCCTGCAGGGTGGACTGGATATCCGCCAGCTTCTGCCACTGCCGGTCCACCTGATACATGGCCAGCACGACCAGCACGATGACCACGGCGAGCAAACTGAACAGCAGCAGGTCCTTGAGCGTGAAACGCGGTCCCATAGAGTCTCCCGGCACCTTTTCGGGCATTGTACTTGCGTATGCTGTACCGTGCAGCCGACCGGCGGCATGGATTGTCTCGACGGCACAGGGTGCCTATCATTGCCCTTTCCGAGACCGGGCAACCGGTCCCCGACCAGAACAAGACAGGAGTACTCAATGGGCTTTCTTTCCGGCAAACGCGCCTTGATCGTCGGTGTCGCGAGCAACCGTTCCATCGCCTACGGCATCGCCGAGGCCATGCATCGTGAAGGGGCCGAACTGGCCTTTACCTACCAGAATGAGCGTCTCAAGGAACGCGTCGAGAAGATTGCCGCGGGATTCGACTCGTCCATCACCCTGCCCTGTGACGTCTCCAGCGACGCCGAGATCGATGCGCTGTTCGAGGGTCTGGACAATTACTGGGACCACCTCGACATCCTGGTGCACTCGGTGGCCTATGCCCCCAAGGAGATGCTGGAAGGCGATTTCCTCGACAACGTGACCCGTGACGGCTTCTCCCTCGCCCACGAGATCAGCTCCTACAGCCTGACCGCCCTGGCCAAGGGCGCCCGGCAGATGATGAACGGCCGCAACGGCTCGATCCTCACCCTGAGCTATCTCGGCGCCGAACGCGCCATGCCGAACTACAACGTCATGGGTATCGCCAAGGCCAGCCTGGAGGCCAACGTACGCTATCTGGCTTACAGCCTCGGGCCGGAGGGCACGCGTGTGAACGCCATTTCGGCCGGGCCGATCAAGACGCTGGCCGCGGCCGGCATCGGGGATTTCCGCAAGATGCTGGATCACGTGCAGGAAAATGCACCGCTGCGCCGCAACGTGTCCATCCAGGAAGTCGGGAATGCCGCCGCCTTCATGTGCTCCGACCTGGCGTCGGGCATTACCGGCGAGGTGACCTACGTCGATTCCGGCTTCAACATCATCGGCATGTCAGGTTACTGAGGCCGTACGTGTCCTGCAGGGCTGCAGGGCCGTACGGTCTTCAGCCCTGCAGGACCGACTTCTCGCCCTCGGTGCGCGCGATAATCACCGCACCGCACGAATCGCTGAACACGTTCACGCTGGTCCGGCACATATCCAGGATCCGGTCCACCGCCAAGATCAGCCCCACAGCCTCCGCCGGCAGGCCGACGCTGGACAGGATGATCGTGATCGCCACCAGACTCGCGGCCGGAATGCCGGCCACGCCGATCGAGGTCATCAGCGCCAGCACGATGACGGTGAACTGCTCGACAAATCCCAGGTGCAGGCCATAGGCCTGGGCCAGGAACAGCGCGGCCACACATTCGTATAGGGCCGTGCCGTCCATGTTGACGGTCGCTCCCAGGGGCAGAACAAAACTGGTCGTCCGGTTGGAAACGCCGGCGTTCTTCTCCACGCACTCCATGGTGACCGGCAGGGTGGCGGAAGAGGAACTGGTGGAAAATGCCGTCAGCAGGGCCGGCAGCATAGCGCGATAATGCCGCAGCGGATTGACCCGCCCCACCAGCCGCAGCAGGAGCGGCAGCACCACCAGAAAGTGCACGGCCAGCGCGAGCAGCACCGTCAGGAAAAACACCGCAAGCGGCCTGAAGGCATCCAGGCCGGATTCCAGAATGACCTTGCCGACCAGCGCGAACACGCCCACGGGCGCGAAGCGCATGACCAGATCGGTCATCATCATCATGATGTCGAGCATGCCCTGCCAGAAACTGGCCTGCGTGCCGCGCTGCGGTTCGTTCAGGCGGGTGATGAAATAACCCACCAGCAGACTGAAGACGATCAGGCCCAGCATCTGCCCCTCGGCGGCCGCAGCCACGATGTTGACGGGGATCATGCGCAGAAAGACCTCGAGCACGTCATGCATGCCATGCCCTGCGACCTGCTGGGTGATCGCCTGGGTGCCCGCATGCAATCCCAGGATCGCTTTCGCCGGCTGACCGTCCACCACGCCCGGCTGGATCAAATTGACGAACAGCACGCCGATCAGGATCGCAAGCAGGGAAGTGAACACGTAGTAGGAAAGCGTCTTGAGGCCGAGCCGACCGACCCCGTGCTCCGTCGCGACTCCACTCATGCCCATGATGATCGAGGAGACCACCAGCGGGACAATCAGCATCTTGAGGGCGTTCAGAAAAAGCGTGCCGAAAAAGGCCAGCACCGCATGCAGCTTGACGCCCAGCACCGTCGTCTCGGGCCCGGCGGCGAGCCCCACCAGCACGGCCAGGCCCAGGGCGATGAGAATCTGCCAGTGAAGCTGAAGCCTGAACATCTTAGACAAGGCTGAACAATTTCATCGGGAAATTATCGGCATGCGAGAAGGCAGGTACAAGCGCGGGCGCGACTTTGATTCCCCGCGCAGCAGGCATTCGACCGGCATACCCTGCACCGCGAAGGCCCGAATCAACCAGCCCTCGCTACAGATTCTTCTTGTAGACCTTGATCTTGGCCTGGCCCTCGAGTGCACGATACAGGGCATCGAACTCGAGATTGCCGTAAGTGACGCCGTTCAGACGCTCGGCGCCCTGCATCTCGTCGGGTTTAAAGCTGCCGACCTTGACGTCACGCAGTTCAAGCAGCGCATAACCACCGTCGGGAAGCGCCACACCGCCGTAGACGGTCTGGCCCTTGGCCGGATGCGGCAGGCTGAAGGCCGTATTCAATACGGATTGCGGAATACCCTGTTTGGTGCGCACCACGTCGTGCACGGCCTGCACCCGGGCCTGATAGGTCGCGGCGACACGCTGCAGGGATTTCTTGCCCGCAAGCAGCGTCTGCAGTGACTGCTTGCCTGCGTCCCGGGCCTTGGTCTGCATGGTCTGCGTTTCGAGCTGCTGCCTGATTTGATCACGCACCTCGTCGAGCTTGAGCTGACGCGGCGCCTGCTTGTCCTTGATGCGAACCACCGCGACCGCCCCGCCCTGCAGGTCGATCAGGTCGCTGTTGTAGTTCTGCTTGAAAACATCGTCGCTGAATGCCGCCTTGCGCACCTTCGGATTGGCGCCGATGCCCGCGCCTTCCTTGCGTGTGATCCAGCCGCTGTACTTGACCTCTCCACCCACGGCATCCGCGGCAGCTTGCAGGCTGTTCGGATTCTCGTAGCTGACGTTCTGCAGTTTTTCGACCAGATCGTTGAAGCGGCTCATCCCATGCTGCTTGCGGTAGGCCTGCTCCACGGCCTGCTTCGCCTGATCGAAGCTGCGCACCTGACCCGGCTTGATACCCGTCAGCTTGATGATTACCACCCCCTGGCGGGTGCGTACCGGCTGGCTGACCTGCCCCTTGGCAAGCGAGAACAGGACCTGCTCGAAGGCGGGAGACATATCGCCTTTGGCGATATAGCCCAGATCGCCGCCGTGCTTCTTGCTGTAACTGTCGTTGGAGTATTTCTCCGCAAGCTTGGCGAAATCCGCCCCGCCATTGAGCTTGGTTTCGATCTCGTGTGCCAGTTTTTCGACGGAGGCGACACGAGCGGCATCGGCATTCTGGGGCAGGTTCAGCAGAATCTGGCTGGCGCGTCGCTGTTCGGCTGTCTGGAACTGGGAGGCATGGGCGTGATAGTACTTTTTGAGTTCCGCTTCAGTCGGCTTAACGGCCTGTTCAAGCGCCTTGGGATCCAGTTCGACATAGTCGAGGCGGACCCGTTCGGGACTCATGAAGTCGCTCTTGTGCGCGGTGTAATAGTCGCCGATGGTCTTGGCGTCGGGCACCGAGCTCTTTTTGAACGCGGCCGGCTGGATCAGCACATAGTCGAAATCACGCGTCTGATGCTGCAGCCGCAGAAAATCCTCGGCATTCGAGGGCGGCACGAACCCCGTGCGGATCAGGCCATTCTGCATCTGTTCTACACGCATTTCCTGACGGATCTGCCCCTCGAACTTGGATTTGCTGAGGCGTTGCGATGCGAGTATCTGTTCATAGCGCTGGACGCTGAACTGACCGTTGACCTGAAATACCTGGAAGGACTTGATGCGCTGGAACAATTGCTGGTTGGTGATCCGGTAACCGGCATCTGCGACGACCTGGTCGAGCAGAGTCTGGCGAATCAGGCCCTGGAGGGTGGATTGCTTCAGGGTGTCGGTGTTGAGCATGCCGGCCGGGATCGTGCCGCCGAGCAGGTTGCGCAAACGGTCTTCCTGCTGACGATAGGCGTTCATGAATGCCTGGGTGCTGATTTCGGTACCGTTTACCTCGACCGCGACGCGCTTGCCGCCGTTACCGAAATAGCGTTCGATGCCCCACAGCGCGAAGGGGATCGTGATCAGGATGATGATGGCGTAGGCAATCCAGCCCTTGGCTCGATCGTGAATGGTTTGCAGCATGCTTGGCGCCTGATGTTTCCGAAGGGTACGAATGATAACCCGATCATTCGCTGAATCCGATAACTGCAGCAGTTCAGATAGCAAAAAGGGGCGCCATCGGGCACCCCTTTCGCTTACTTCATATGGCGGAGTGGACGGGACTCGAACCCGCGACCCCCGGCGTGACAGGCCGGTATTCTAACCAGCTGAACTACCACTCCTAATCTCTTACCGACTGGTGGGTGCTGAGGGAGTCGAACCCCCGACATTCGCCTTGTAAGGGCGACGCTCTACCAACTGAGCTAAGCACCCTCCCTCAGAAGGCGCGCTAGTTTACGGCATCCTTCAGGGCTTTACCAGCCTTAAATGAAGGAACATTGGAAGCGGCAATCTGAATAGTTTCACCGGTGCGCGGATTGCGGCCGCTGCGCGCATCACGACGGCGCACCTGGAAGGTGCCAAAACCAACGATCGTCACCTGATCGCCGGACTTGAGGGTGTTGCTGACAACCTCGACGAGGGCATCTACAGCCCTGCCGGCATCAGCCTTGGAAAGATTGGCATTACCAGCCACAGCATCGATCAGTTCGGCTTTATTCATTCGATGATTCCTTTACGCTTTGCAGGTTGATCGGGTCCTGACTGCAACGAGAGCAAGTCGGCCTACTGGCTCGTTCGGGCTACATAGCCCTCCCCCATCAGTATGTAGGCTTTTGGCGGCAGACGGACAAAGTGGGTAATCCCTGTTGTACCTGTGAGGCAATCTCAGGGTTCACGTTTTATACCAAGCGCCTCAGAAGGCTGTCAACAAAACAGCCGGGATGAAATTCACCCCGGCTGCAGGCATATATAAGCACTGATTAATGCGGTCTCAGCGTGCTTTTCTTGCTTTCTTTAGCAGACTTCTTGCGGACCTCGGGGACTTTCTCTTCGTCCAGCGGCGTCGGCATATGCTGCAGGGCTATCTCCAGCACCTCGTCGATCCACCGTACCGGATGGATGTCGAGTTTCGACTTGATGTTCTTGGGGATTTCGACCAGGTCCTTTTCGTTCTCTTCCGGAATCAGCACCGTGGTAATGCCGCCACGATGAGCCGCCAGAAGCTTTTCCTTCAGACCGCCGATAGGCAGCACCTCGCCACGCAGGGTGATCTCGCCCGTCATGGCCACATCCGCCCGCACCGGTATACCGGTGATGGCCGACACCAGCGCGGTGCACATGCCGATACCCGCACTCGGTCCGTCCTTGGGCGTGGCGCCTTCCGGGACGTGAATATGGATGTCGTGCTTTTCGAAGAAATCGGGCTGAATACCGAGGACATTCGCGCGCGAGCGAACCACGGTACGTGCCGCCTCGATGGACTCCTTCATCACGTCGCCCAGCTGACCGGTGCGGATGATGTTGCCCTTGCCGGGCATGATCGTCGACTCGAGCGTCAGTAGTTCGCCGCCCACCTCGGTCCACGCCAGACCGGTAACCTGGCCGACCTGATCCTTTTCTTCGGCACGCCCGTAACGGAAACGGCGCACGCCCAGGTATTTGTCGAGATTGCGCGGCATGATCGCGGTCTTGCCCTTCTTCTCGTCGAGCAGGTGCTCCTTGACGACCTTGCGGCAGATCTTGGAGATCTCGCGTTCCAGGTTACGCACACCCGCTTCGCGGGTGTAGTAGCGGATCACGTCGCGCACCGCCGCCTCGGAGAGGCTCACCTCCTCGGGCGAAAGACCGTTGTTCTTCATCTGCTTGGGAATCAGATAACGGATCGCGATGTTGAGTTTTTCATCCTCGGTGTAACCGGACAGCCGGATCACCTCCATGCGGTCCAGCAAAGGCGCCGGGATGTTCATGCTGTTCGCCGTGGTCACAAACATCACATCCGACAGGTCGAAATCGACCTCCAGATAGTGATCGTTGAAGGCGTTGTTCTGCTCGGGGTCCAGCACCTCCAGCAGCGCCGAGGCCGGGTCGCCACGGAAATCCATCGCCATCTTGTCGATCTCGTCGAGCAAAAACAGCGGGTTACGCACACCGACCTTGGACAGGTTCTGAACCAGCTTGCCCGGCAATGAACCGATATAGGTACGCCGGTGGCCGCGGATTTCCGCCTCGTCGCGCACGCCGCCCAGCGACATGCGGGTGAACTTGCGGTTTGTGGCACGGGCGATGGAACGGCCGAGCGAGGTCTTGCCCACCCCCGGCGGCCCAACCAGGCACAGAATCGGCCCTTTGAGTTTTTTGACGCGCTGCTGAACGGCCAGATACTCCAGAATGCGTTCCTTGACCTTTTCCAGGCCGTAGTGGTCCTCGTCGAGAACACGCTGCGCCTCGCTCAGGTCGTGACGCACCTTGGTCTTTTTCTTCCACGGCACGCTGACCAGCCAGTCGATGTAGTTGCGCACCACGGTGGCCTCGGCTGACATCGGGGACATCATCTTCAGCTTGTTGAGCTCGCTGGTGGCCTTGGCCTTGACGTCCTTGGGCATGCCGGCCTTCTCGATCTTGTTCTCGAGTTCCTCGATCTCGTTCGGCGCTTCTTCCATGTCACCCAGTTCCTTCTGGATGGCTTTCATCTGTTCGTTGAGGTAGTACTCGCGCTGGCTCTTTTCCATCTGCTGCTTGACGCGGCCGCGAATGCGCTTTTCGATCTGCAACAGATCGATCTCGCCCTCGATCAGCGACATCAGGTGTTCCAGCCTGGCACGTACGTCCTCGATCTCGAGGATATGCTGCTTTTCCTCGAGCTTGAGAGACATGTGAGCGGCGATGGTATCCGCGAGACGGGCGGGATCGTCGATCCCCGCCAGCGAGGTGAGAATCTCGGGCGGCACCTTCTTGTTGAGCTTCACATACTGGTCGAACAGGCCCATGACCGAACGGCCCAGCACCTCGATTTCGCGCGAATCGGCGGACTCGGCGGCCTTGAGCACCTCGATTTCGGCCACGAAGTGCTCGTCCTGCTCGGTGAGCTTCTCCAGACGGGCACGGTCGGTGCCCTCGACCAGCACCTTGATGGTGCCGTCAGGCAGTTTCAGAAGCTGGAGAATGGTGGACAGGGTACCGATCTGATGGAGATCGCCGGCCTCGGGCTCGTCGACCTCGGCGCTGCGCTGCGCCACCAGCAGAATCTGCTTGTTGCTGGCCATGGCCGCATCCAGGGCCTTGATCGACTTCTCCCGCCCCACGAACAGCGGGATCACCATGTGGGGATAAACCACCACATCGCGCAGGGGCAGCACCGGTACGTTGTGCACGTCTTGTTCGTGTTCGCGGTCGATGTTCTGCTCTTCGGACATGAAATATCACCAGATTGAGGGAAGGATTCGCCCGGTCTCGGCCCGGGCGAATGGGACATTGGTGTTGTAATGGGGATGCCGGTCCCTGACTTCAAGGGAAGGCATAGACAGAAACCGGGCTGGAGGCCGGACTAGCTTTCGGCCGAGGCCTGGGAACGATCCTTGCCCTCATAGATCAGGTACGGCTTGGCATCGCCATTAATCACCGCCTCGTCGACCACGACCTTGCCCACTTCCTCCTGGGAAGGCAGGTCGTACATCGTATCCAACAATACCTGCTCCATGATGGTACGCAGTCCGCGCGCGCCGGTCTTGCGCTCCATCGCCTTGCGGGCGATGGCGTACAGGGCATCTTCGCGGAATTCCAGTTCCACGCCTTCCATCTCGAACAGCTTGCCGTACTGCTTGGTCAGCGCATTCTTGGGTTCGGTCAGGATCTGCACCAGCGCCTGTTCGTCCAGTTCCTCCAGCGTGGCGAGGACCGGCAGGCGGCCGACGAACTCCGGAATCAACCCGTAGTGGATAAGATCTTCGGGTTCGACCCCGACCAGCACCTCGCTGAGGTTGCGGGTATCCTCGCTCTTCACGTCGGCCGAGAAACCGATGCCGGTCTTCTCGGTGCGGTCGCGAATCACCTTCTCCAGGCCGGAGAAGGCGCCGCCGCAGATAAACAGGATGTTGCGCGTATCGACCTGCAGGAACTCCTGCTGCGGATGCTTACGGCCGCCCTGGGGCGGCACCGAGGCCACGGTGCCCTCGATGAGCTTCAGCAGGGCCTGCTGGACCCCTTCGCCGGACACGTCCCGGGTGATGGAGGGGTTGTCGGACTTCCGGGAGATCTTGTCGATCTCGTCGATATAGACGATGCCGGTCTGCGCACGTTCGACGTCGTAGTCACACTTCTGCAACAACTTCTGGATAATGTTCTCGACATCCTCGCCGACGTAGCCCGCCTCGGTGAGGGTGGTGGCGTCGGCAATGGTGAAGGGAACGTTCAGCAGCCGGGCCAGGGTCTCGGCCAGCAGGGTCTTGCCCGAGCCGGTGGGGCCGATCAGGAGGATGTTGCTCTTGGCGAGCTCGACCTCTTCCTTGCCCGCACGCGTCTCCAGACGCTTGTAGTGGTTGTAGACCGCGACGGAAAGCACCTTCTTGGCACGATTCTGGCCAATGACGTACTCGTCGAGGATGTTGTTGATCTCATGGGGGGTGGGCAGCTTGTTGCCGACGGCAGCAGACTGCTCCTGCATCTCCTCGCGGATGATGTCATTACAGAGTTCGACACATTCGTCGCAGATGAAAACGGAAGGACCGGCAATCAGCTTGCGCACCTCATGCTGGCTCTTGCCGCAGAAAGAGCAGTAGAGCAACTTACCGTTGTCGTGCCCGTCTTGCTTGTCGTCGCTCATTGCTATACCTCGACCATCCTTTGCTACAACATGCCCTGATTACCGCCGCGATGCAAGCCGAGGGAAACTAGGGACATCGCAGGGCCGTTCCCTCGGCTGCGGCGGGCGTCAGACGGGCTCGTTGCCGCGCTTGTTGAGCACCTTGTCGATCAGGCCGTATTCCACCGCCTCCGAGCCGTTCATGAAGCGGTCGCGCTCGGTATCCAGCTGGATCTGGTCCACGTCCTGGCCGGTGTGGTTGGCGAGTATCCGGTTCAGCTCCTCGCGTGTCTTGAGGATCTCGCGGGCATGGATGTCGATATCGGTCGCCTGCCCCTGGAAGCCGCTTGAGGGCTGGTGGATCATCACCCGCGAATGCGGCAGGGCGTAACGCTTGCCCTTTTCCCCGCCCGCCAGGAGCACCGCGCCCATGCTCGCCGCCATGCCGATGCACAGCGTGCTCACGTGGGGCTTGATGAACTGCATGGTGTCGTAGATCGCCATGCCCGCGGTCACCGAACCGCCGGGAGAATTGATGTACAGGTGAATATCCTTGTCGGGATTCTCCGATTCGAGGAACAGCAGCTGAGCCACAATCACATTGGCCATGTAGTCCTCGACCGGACCCACCGCGAAGATCACGCGCTCCTTGAGCAGGCGTGAATAGATATCGTAGGCCCGTTCGCCGCGCGCCGTCTGCTCGACGACCATCGGCACGAGATTCAGGGCGCGCGTGTCCTGCGCCCCGTTTCTTGAATCTGATCCGTTCATCACTCGCTTGCCTCGCTTTCAGCACCCTGGCTGGGATTCATCATTTCGTCGAAGGCGACCGGCTCATCGACCGTCTTGGCCTGCTCCAGAACCCAATCGACCACCTGATCCTCGATCACCATCGCTTCGACACTGGCCATGGCCTGTGGCTGGCTGCGGTAGTACTGGATCACCTGTTGTGGATCTTCGTAGCTGGCGGCGAGACGCGCAAGCGTTTCCTCGACCCGCTGGGGATCCACCTTCAGATCCTGCTGGCGCACCAGCTCACCGATAATCAGACCCAGAGTAACCCGCCGCTTGGCCTGGTCGGCGAACAGCTCGTCCGGCAGCTGGACATCGTGGCTCAGCCCGTAGGAATGGATGGCCTCGTGGCGCAGGCGGTCCGTCTCCTCTTTGATGAGGGCGTTGGGCACTTCGATTTCATTGGCCCCGGCCAGCGCATCCATGACCTGGGTCTTCACGCGCTGCTGAATGCGCTCGTCCAACTCGCGCTGCATGTTCTTGAGAACGTCGGCGCGCAGGGACTCGAGCTTGCCGTCCTCGACCCCGAAGGACTTGACGAATTCCTCGTCGATCTCGGGCAGGCGACGTTCGGAGACGCTCTTGACCTTGATCGCGAACTGGACGGTCTGTCCCTTGAGCTGCTCGGCCTGATAGTCGTCGGGGAAGGTGACGTCGATGGTCTTTTCATCATCCGCCTTGAGACCATCCAGCTGGCGCTCGAAATCAGGGATCATGCGACCGGCGCCCAGTTCGACCGGCACGTCCTCGCCCTTGCCGCCCTCGAAGGGCTCGCCGTTCTGGCTGCCCTCGAAATCGATGGTGATGGAGTCGCCCTGCCCCGCGGCGCGCTCCACCGGCTCCCAGGTACTGCGCTGGCTGCGCAGGTTCTCGATCATCTTGTCGATGTCCGCCTCGCCGATCTCAACCTTGGGGCGCTTGATCTCCAAACCATCCACGGGGGACAGTGCGATCTCCGGGTAAACCTCGAAGGTCGCGGTGTACTGCAGGCCCTTGCCGGGACCGCTCACCTGGGTCTCGATCGCCGGGCTGCCGGCGGGACGCAGTTTTTCCTGGACCACGGCCTCCTGGAAGGTGCGTTGCATGAGATCGCCCACGACCTCCTGGTACATGCCTTCCTCATAGCGCTGCTTGACGACCTTGAAAGGCACCTTGCCGGGGCGGAAACCATCCAGGCGCACACGGCCGGCGAGCGACTTGAGCCGCTTTTCAACCTCCTGATCGATGCGATCGGAAGGCACCTCCACGGTCATCTTGCGTTCAAGGCTGCCCGTGGACTCGACGGAAACTTGCATGGAGTTGTCACCTCTATCAGACATAATTCATCTATCGCATTCGGGGAGACGGTGCACTGCCGCCTCCGGTCATTCGTGCGGTGGTGCGAAAGGAGAGACTCGAACTCTCACGGGATACCCCACTGGAACCTAAATCCAGCGCGTCTACCAGTTCCGCCACTTTCGCGCCAATTTGCCACAGTATACCTGCTATACCGCCCGCTCGGGAACGAACGGAAGCTAAGCGGTTGAAAACAAAAAGGCCTGGCGTCAAGCCAGGCCTTGGAAAAATGGTGGGCCGTGAAGGACTCGAACCTTCAACCAATGGATTAAGAGTCCACTGCTCTACCAATTGAGCTAACGGCCCCTAGACGGGAAGTGGGGTGGGCGATGGGACTCGAACCCACGACGACTGGAATCACAATCCAGGGCTCTACCAACTGAGCTACGCCCACCACTATTGCGTCGCAACATCCACCGGCCGAACGCCGGATTATATGGCGCGCCCGGTAGGATTCGAACCTACTACCCTCGGCTTAGAAGGCCGATGCTCTATCCGCATGAGCTACGGGCGCGGTTCACTGGGTGCGCCATGGGCTCGTCCGCATGGAGTGGTCGGGGTAGAGGGATTCGAACCCCCGACATCCTGCTCCCAAAGCAGGCGCGCTACCAGACTGCGCTATACCCCGGCATCATGCACACCGGGCCGACGTCCGGCAGGCGACGGCGCGCATACTACCGCCCACTTTCTGACGCGTCAATTGTGAAATCATACCCGAATCCCTCCCCGCTTGTCCCACCCTTGTGGCACATGCGAAAATTCGCTGCCTCGACAGCCAGCCACCTGACGGACCCCTCATGCCCGCCACCCTGATCGACGGCAAGTCCATTGCCGCAGGCATCCGCAGCGAAATCAAATCCGAGGTGGACGAACGCCTGGCACGCGGCCACCGTGCGCCCGGCCTGGCCGTAATCCTGGTCGGCGACGACCCCGCCTCGGAGGTCTACGTGCGCAACAAGCGCACCGCCTGCGAGGAGATCGGCATCCTGTCCAAGGCCCATGATCTGCTGGCGGAAACGTCCCAGCAGACCCTGCTGGCGCTGATCGACGAGCTGAACGACGATCCCACCATCGACGGCATCCTGGTTCAGCTGCCCCTGCCCGCCCACATCGACACCGAGACGGTCATCGAGCGCATCCGGCCGGACAAGGACGTGGACGGCTTTCATCCCTACAACATCGGCCGTCTGGCCGTGCGCATGCCCACCCTGCGCTCCTGTACGCCGTTCGGCGTCATGCGCCTGCTGGACAGCATCGGCGAAACCTACAAGGGACGCCACGCCGTGGTGGTGGGCGCTTCCAACCATGTGGGACGGCCCATGGCGCTGGAGCTGCTGATGGCCGGCGCCACCGTCACCACCTGTCACCGCTTCACGGCCGACAGCGCCTACCACACCCGCCAGGCCGACATCGTCGTGGCCGCCGCCGGCAAGCCCGGTCTGGTCAAAGGCGACTGGATCAGGGAGGGCGCCACGGTGATCGACATCGGGATGCACCGCACCGCGGAAGGCAAGCTCTGCGGCGACGTGGAATTCGCCGCGGCGGCCGAACGCGCCGCCTACATCACCCCGGTGCCGGGCGGCGTCGGCCCCATGACCGTGGCCATGCTCATGAAGAACACCCTGCTGGCCTGCGCCCGCCACGAAGACTGAGGCGCCGCCTGACTATCCCCGGCGCCAGGTCGTCCCACCGGCGCCGTCCTCCAGCAGAATCCCCTGCGCCGCCAGCTGGTCGCGAATCCGGTCCGCCTCCGCCCAGTCCTTTTCGGCACGGGCCCGGTTGCGAGCCTCGATCTGCGCCTGCACGGCCGCTTCATCGACGTCGGCCTCCCCCGCTCCCTGCAGATAGGCCTCCGGATCGTCCTCCAGCAGGCCGAGCAGGCCGCCCAGACGGCGCAGCTCGGCGCCCAGCGGGGCGGCGGCCTCCAGGCCCTGATCCTCGCGCAGTCGGTTGATCTCCCGCGCCAGGTCGAACAGCACGGCGACGGCCTCCGGCGTATTGAAGTCATCACTCATGGCCGCCGTGAAGCGCGTCTCGTATTCGCCGCCCCCGGCGGGCTCGGCGTCGGGCAGGCCGCGCAGGCTGGTGTACAACCGGGTCAGGGCATACCGCGCGGCATCCAGCTGCTCGTCGCCGTAGTTCAGCGGGCTGCGGTAATGACTGCCGAGGATGAAAAAGCGCACCTCCTCGGGCCGGTAGCGGGCCAGCACCTCGCGCACGGTGAAGAAGTTGCCCAGCGACTTGGACATCTTCTCCTCGTTGATGCGCACGAACCCGTTATGCATCCAGTAGTTGACGAAATGCTCGCAGGTTGCCGCCTCGCTCTGGGCGATCTCGTTTTCGTGGTGAGGGAACTGCAGGTCCTGGCCGCCGCCGTGCAGGTCGAAATGGTTGCCCAGGTAACGCGTGGACATGGCCGAGCACTCGATGTGCCAGCCCGGGCGCCCCTCGCCCCAGGGCGAGGGCCAGTGCGGCTCGTCCGGCTTAGCCGCTTTCCAGAGCACGAAATCCAGGGGATCTCGCTTGGCCTCGCCGATCTCGACCCGGGCGCCGGCGCGCAGCTCATCCAGTTTCTTGCCTGACAGCCGGCCGTAGTCCGCAAAGCTGC
>JARRKE010000010.1 GCA_037388465.1 Gammaproteobacteria bacterium | reverse complement strand
AGTTCGGTCTGGCGAAAGGCCAGGGCGACCAGGACCGGCATGAAGGTGCCGAAGGTCTTGATGCCGACGAGGTTGCGCAGCAGCACCAGCACCAGTACACCGAGCGGCACCGTGAGCAGCACCCGGTAAACCTGCTGCGTCTCCAGGGGCAGGCCGAGCAGTGAGAATCCGAGCAGCCAGTGCCCCGCCGAACCGGCCTGGCGGTACAGCATGCGCGTGGCGAGTTCCGAGCCGGGCGTCAGCGTCACGCGGGTATCGAGGCGTTCGCCGCCGCGCAGGGACGCGATTCCGCCCGCGCCGCGCCAGATGACCAGCACCTGCGAGCGCGAGACCCGCTGCTGCGTGGCCAGGTCGAACAGCTGCCAGCTGCGGCCCATGAAGACTTCCAGCCAGGCGTGGATTTTCGGCTGCGCGTTCTGGGAGGAGAGTTCGATGCCGTGCGCGACGCGCGCGGGCAGGCCCGCCAGGGCGAGCAGCCGGGCCGCCATGTCGAGCCTGGTTTCGTCCGTGTCGCGCGGTTTGATCAACAGCGCGGTTTCCGGCCCCGGTTTCGCCAGCAGCGTCAGGAGCTGCGTGACCAGCGTCGTCGCATCTGCCGAGCGGGCGCGAACCTGGTCCATCAGGGCCTGCGCGGCCTTGGCTTCGCTATCGGAAAAATCGGGCGCCTGTACGGCGGGAGGGGAGGACGGCGCGGTCGTCGTGGCGCTTTCGCGATTCGCCTGGCGCTGCAGCGTGGCCCGGTAAAACAGCGTCTGCCGGCCCTTCGCGGTGCGGATGGTCCACAGCGCGACGCGGTTACCGTCCGTATCCCGCGCCGTTCCCAGGCCGAAACGACCGGAGAAAAAATCCTCGCCCAGCACCGCCAGGGATCGGTTGCCGGTGGGGATGTGCAGGCTGATCTTGGCCGCCTCGCCGGTGCCGTCGAAACGGATACGTACCTCGTATTGCCAGGTTTGCTCGGTGGTTTCGGGGGAAAGCGGAAAGCCCAGGATGAAATGCTTGTACAGGAACAGTCCGCCGCCAATCGCGCAAAGCAGCGTGACGAGAATGTAGAGGTGCCGCTGGTTCATTACTTGCCCGGCGTGCAGGCGGGTTTGGACAAATGCGTGCGGCCGGGATCGATAAGAAAGTGGCCGTCGAGATAGCGGCGGCCGACGAGCAGGGGATAGTTGAACCCGGTCCGGTCGACGAGGGTGAACTGCGTCACTTCATAGATGTCGCCCAGGCACAGCCCCAGTTCGATGACCGGGCGCACCTGGGTGTCGCCGAAGTGCCGGCGTACCTTCGCGGTGCGCAGCAGCGGCCGTTCGACCACCACGTGCTCCCCCTGCGCATCGACCACTTCAAAGCGCACCCATGGCTTGCCGTCTTTCTCGAAACGCACCAGGTTGTCGGCATTCAGCGACGAGGTCTTGGCGCCGGAGTCGATCTTCGCGTGCAGTTCCAGGGTGTGGGCGTTATAAAAAACCTTGGCGCGCTCGACCCAGCCGACCACTGTCTTGGCCCATAAGGGTGGGGCGTAAACCGCGAGCATGAACAGCAGCAGCCAGGCAGGGATGCGGGACGGGGGCATGCGATCGACCTCGCAACGGGATATTGCTGGAGAATAATGTATCCCTGTCAAACCGTCACGAGTCTCGCGCATCGAAACCGCTCGGATGGCTGAACTAATCGACATCGCCCGGTCTAATCCGGCTTTTCCGGGTAAACTCAACGCCATGTACCCGGACCTTTCCGCCCGTGAGTGACACACCATTCAATTCGACCGGCCGCAGCAGGGCCGCCTCGGCCGAACCGGCCCGCCCCCACAAGTCGGTACTCCCCCTGAGTCTGACGGCGCTCGGCATCGTCTATGGCGATATCGGCACCAGCCCGTTGTACGCACTGCGCGAGTGCTTTATGGGCAGCGGCGGCGTGGCCATTACCAACGCCAACGTGCTCGGGGTCCTGTCGCTCATTTTCTGGGCGTTGATCATCGTTATCTCGGTCAAGTATCTGATCTTCGTGATGCGGGCCGACAACCGGGGGGAAGGCGGCATCCTCGCCCTGATCGCTTTGCTGCGCCGCGGGCGTTCGCGGGAGACCAAAGGCGCGTCCGTCCTGCTGCTGATGGGGGTGTTCGGCGCAGCGTTGCTCTATGGCGACGGCATGATCACGCCGGCGATTTCGGTGATGAGCGCGGTGGAGGGGCTGAAGGTCGCCGAGCCCCGTCTGCATGAATTCGTGATTCCGCTGACCATCGTGATTCTGGTGCTGCTGTTCGCGGGCCAGAAGCACGGCACCCAGCGCATCGGTTCCGTGTTCGGTCCCATCATGTTGCTGTGGTTCGTGGTCCTGGCCGTGCTGGGTGTGCACGGCATCCTGCACAATCCGCATGTGCTGACGGCCATCAACCCCGTTTATGCCGTTCGCTTCTTTCTGGACAATCCGCCCACCTCGTATCTGGTGCTGGGCGGTGTGTTTCTGGTGGTCACCGGCGGCGAAGCGCTGTACGCCGATATGGGGCATTTCGGCCGCAGGCCGATACGCCTGGCCTGGTTCGGGCTGGTGCTGCCCGCGTTGCTGCTGAACTATTTCGGTCAGGGGGCGTTGATCCTCGACCATCCCGTCCTGGTCCATCATCCGTTTTACAACCTGGTGCCGCACTGGGCGGTCTATCCCATGATCGGCCTGGCCACCGTGACCACCGTGATCGCCTCGCAGGCCGTGATTTCCGGCACCTTTTCCCTGACCCGCCAGGCGGTGCAGATGGGGCAGTCGCCGCCCATCGAGATCATCCAGACCTCGTCACAAGAGATGGGGCAGATCTATGTGCCCTTCGTCAATTGGGCCCTGCTGGTGGCCACCGTATCCCTGGTGGTCGGTTTCGGTTCCTCCAGCAACCTGGCGGGCGCATACGGCGTGGCGGTCAGCACCACGATGGTGATCACCACCATCCTGGCGTATTTCGTCATGCGCCGGCGCTGGCGCTGGTCACCGGCACTGGCCTTGCTGGTCGTCGCCGGGTTCCTGACGGTCGACCTGGCCTTCCTCGGGGCGAACCTGTTCAAGATTATCGAGGGCGGCTGGTTCCCGCTGGTGATCGGCGGTCTGGTGCTGTTGCTGATGTCGACCTGGGCGGGCGGGCGCCGGCTGGTGGAAGGGCGCGGCAGCAGTCGGACCATGCCGATCGATGCCTTCCTGGCCAGTTTCGAGCAGGGGCACCCGCAGCGGGTGCCCGGCACGGCCGTGTTTCTCACCCCGAGAGGCAATCATGTTTCCAGCGGTCTGCTGCATCACCTCAAGCTCAATCAGATGCTGCATGAGCGGGTGATTCTGCTGACCGTCATCAACGAAAACATCCCCAGCGTGCCGGCAAGCGGTCGCCTGGAAGTCCAGCCGCTGCGCCACGGGTTTTACCGTCTCTATGTCTATTACGGCTTCATGCAGAGCCCGAACGTCTCGGTGGCCATGAAGCTGTGCCAGGATCAGAACCTGATTCCCGGCCTGGAGGCGGAGACCACGGTGTTTTACTCCGATCGTTCCACCTACGTGGTGACCGGGGAGGGTGAGGAGATGCCCACCTGGCGCAAACGCCTCTATGCCGTCATGGCGCGCAACGCGCAGCGGGCGACGGAGTTTTATCATTTGCCGACGGGCCGGTCGGTCGAGCTCGGCATTCGCATGGAAATCTGAGCGTTTCGCTCAAAGTCATGTTATAGACCGGATAACCGGTTGATTTTATTGTGTGTAGCCCCTTGCTGCTGCGCCTGGCCAATTGAGCGTGATAGGGAGCTCTGGTATCCTTGCAGCGCCTTCGCTCTTTATCGTTCGCGCGCGCCGAGGTCTCATGACACGTTACGTTTTCATCACCGGAGGGGTGGTTTCCTCTCTGGGCAAAGGTATTGCGGCTGCGTCCCTCGGGGCTATCCTCGAGGCGCGCGGACTCAAGGTCACGCTGCTCAAGCTCGACCCCTACATCAACGTCGATCCCGGCACGATGAGTCCTTTCCAGCACGGCGAGGTGTTCGTCACCGAGGACGGGGCCGAGACCGACCTGGATCTCGGTCACTATGAGCGCTTCGTGCGCATCAAGACCAGCCGCAGCAACAACTTCACCACCGGTCAGGTTTACGAAGACGTCATCCGCAAGGAGCGGCGCGGCGATTACCTGGGCGGCACCGTGCAGGTCATTCCCCATATTACCGACGAGATCAAGCGCAAGATCCGCGAAGGAGCAGACGACGCCGACATCGCCCTGGTCGAGATCGGCGGCACCGTGGGTGACATCGAGTCGCTGCCGTTCCTCGAGGCGATTCGCCAGATGGGCGTGGAGGAAGGGCGCCAGAACGCGCTGTTCATCCACCTGACGCTGCTGCCGTACATCGCCGAAGCGGGCGAACTCAAGACCAAGCCCACCCAGCACTCGGTGAAGGAACTGCGCTCCATCGGCATCCAGCCCGACATCCTGCTGTGCCGCAGCGGCCAGCCGCTGCCCGAGACGGAGCGGCGCAAGATCGCCCTGTTCACCAACGTGGACGAGAAGGCCGTCATCTCGGCGATCACCGTCGATAACATCTACAAGATTCCGCTCTGGCTGCATGCCCAGAAGCTGGATGAAATCGTGCTGCGCAAGCTGGGCATCGACGTCAAGCCGGCCGATCTTTCCGACTGGAAGAACGTGGTGAACGCCATGGAGTTCCCGGAGGCGGAGGTCACCATCGGCATGGTCGGCAAGTACGTGGAGCTGACCGATTCCTACAAGTCGCTGAACGAGGCCCTGCGCCACGCCGGCATCAACTCCAAGACGCGCGTCAACATCAAGTACATCGACTCCGAGCAGATCGAGTCCGAAGGCACCGACTGCCTGTCCGACGTCGATGCGATCCTGGTGCCCGGCGGTTTCGGCACCCGCGGCGTGGAAGGCAAGATCACCGCCGCGCGCTACGCACGTGAGAACAAGGTGCCCTACCTCGGCATCTGCCTCGGCATGCAGGTGGCCGTGATCGAATTCGCGCGCCACGTGGCCGGGCTCGAAGGGGCGCACAGCACGGAATTCGATCCCGAGACGCCCCATCCGGTCATCGCCCTGATTACCGAATGGCAGGACGCCTCCGGCAGCGTGGAAAAGCGCGCCGCCGATTCCGACCTGGGCGGCACCATGCGCCTGGGCGGTCAGCAATGCCGTCTCGCCCCGGGGACGCTGGCCCGCAATTGCTACGGTGACGAGCTGATTACGGAACGTCATCGCCATCGCTACGAATTCAACAACACCTATCGCCAGCAGCTCGTCGACGCCGGCCTGGTGATCTCCGGCGAGTCGAGCGACGGCACCCTGGTTGAGGTGGTCGAACTGCACGACCATCCCTGGTATCTGGGCTGCCAGTTCCATCCGGAATTCACCTCGACGCCGCGCGACGGGCACCCGCTGTTCTCCGGTTTCGTCCGCGCCGCGCGCCTGCAGCACGACAAGATGAACAAGGCGGACGTCGCATGAAGTTATGCGGTTTCGAGGTGGGCCTCGATCAACCTTTGTTTCTGATTGCCGGCCCCTGCGTGATCGAAAGCGAGGCGCTGGCGCTGGAAACCGCCGGCCAGCTCAAGGAACTGACGGCTCGCCTCGGCATTCCTTTCATTTATAAATCCTCGTTCGACAAGGCCAACCGTTCCTCCAGCAAGAGCTTCCGGGGTCCGGGCATGGAGGAGGGGCTGCGGATTCTGGAAACGGTGCGCGAGCAGATCGGCGTGCCGGTGCTTACCGACGTGCACGAGGATACGCCGCTGGAAGAAGTGGCCTCCGTCGTCGACGTGCTGCAGACGCCCGCCTTTCTGTGCCGGCAGACCAACTTCATCCAGAACGTCGCGCGCCAGATGAAGCCGGTGAACATCAAGAAGGGCCAGTTCCTGGCGCCCTGGGACATGGGCAACGTGGTCGACAAGGCCCGCGAGGCCGGCAACGACGACCTGATGGTCTGCGAGCGCGGCTATACCTTCGGCTACAACAACCTGGTTTCCGACATGCGCGGTCTGGCGGTGATGCGCGAGACCGGTTGCCCGGTGGTATTCGACGCCACCCATTCGGTGCAGCTGCCCGGCGGGCAGGGGACGCGCTCCGGCGGACAGCGCGAGCATGTGCCCGTGCTGGCGCGGGCCGCGGTCGCCGCCGGCATCTCCGGCCTGTTCATGGAAACCCATCCCGATCCCGACCAGGCCCTCAGCGACGGCCCGAACGCCTGGCCTCTGGAGCGGATGGAGGCGCTGCTCGAGGTGCTCAAGACGCTGGATGAGACCGTCAAGCGGGCCGGCTTGGCCGAAACCACGCTTTCCTGATCCGGTCATAAATCTGAAATTACTTTCACTTATCGTTATAACTTCCTGAAGTAAAAGAGAAAAAACATGCCTGAAATTGCCGATATCCGTGCACGTGAAATCCTCGACTCCCGCGGTAATCCCACCGTCGAGGCCGACGTGATCCTGTCCTCTGGTGCCCGCGGCCGTGCCGCCGTGCCCTCCGGTGCGTCCACCGGTTCGCGCGAGGCGATCGAGCTGCGCGACGGCGATACCAAGCGCTACGGCGGCAAAGGGGTTCAGCAGGCCGTCGCCAACGTGAACAACGAGATTCGGGAAACCCTGCTCGGCATGAATGCCGCCGACCAGAAGGCCCTCGACCAGCGCATGATCGATCTGGACGGCACCGACAACAAGAGCCGCCTGGGCGCCAATGCGCTGCTGGCGGTTTCTCTGGCCAATGCGCACGCGGTGGCGGCGGACAAGCACCAGCCGCTGTACCGCTCGCTGGCGGACGGTTCCGGCAATTTCGTCCTGCCGGTGCCGATGATGAACATCATCAACGGCGGCGCCCACGCCAACAACAGCATCGACCTGCAGGAATTCATGGTCGTGCCGCTGGGCGCGGGCTCGATCGCCGAAGCGGTGCGCTATGGCGCCGAAGTGTTTCACGCCCTCAAGTCGGTGCTGAACGGCCGCGGCCTGCACACCACCGTCGGCGACGAAGGCGGTTTCGCCCCCGATCTGCCGTCCAACGTCGCCGCCGTCGAGGCGATTCTGGAGGCCATCGACAAGGCCGGTTTCAAGTCGGGCGACGATATCGCCCTAGCGCTCGACCCCGCCAGCTCCGAGTTCTACAAGGACGGCCAGTACGTACTGGACGGCGAGGGCAAGCGCTTCGATTCCGCCGGGTTCATCGATTTCCTCGCCGACTGGGTACGCCAGTATCCGATCGTGTCCATCGAGGACGGTCTGGCCGAGAACGACTGGGATGGCTGGAAGCAGCTCACCGATCAGCTCGGCGACCGTCTGCAGCTGGTCGGCGACGACCTGTTCGTGACCAACAGCCGCATCCTCCAGGAAGGCATCGACAAGGGCGTGGGCAACGCGATCCTGATCAAGCTGAATCAGATCGGCACCCTGTCCGAGACCCTGGAATGCATCTCGCTGGCCCACAGCTCGGGCTACCGCTCGGTGATCTCGCATCGCTCGGGCGAAACCGAGGACGTGACCATCGCGGACCTCGCGGTCGGCACGGCCGCCGGGCAGATCAAGACCGGCTCGCTGTCGCGCTCCGACCGGGTCGCCAAGTACAACCAGCTGATCCGCATCGAGGAAGAGCTCGGCGGCAATGCACGCTACGCCGGACGGGGCGCCTTCAAGCACCTGGCCTGACACGACCGCCACCATGACCGAGGCGTCGACAGCAGCTAAACTCGGGGGCATGAAGCTCATCAACCTGCTGCTGCTCGCCTTGTTGCTTCTGCTGCAGGTCAAGCTGTGGGGAGGCGACGGCAGTGTGGGTGACGTCATGAGACTTCGCGCCGCCGTCGCCGCCCAAAAGCAGGAAAATCAGGTCCTGGGACAGCGCAACCAGGCGCTCGCCGCGGAGGTGGAGGACCTTAAGTCCGGTACCGAAGCGGTCGAGGAACGGGCCCGCCTCGAGCTGGGTATGGTCAAACCCGGCGAAACCTTCTACCAGATCGTTCACCTGCCTGCGGACAAGAAGGACGACCGCCCGTGAGTGTGATTTGGGCGGCGGTGCCCGCCGCCGGTCTGGGTACCCGCATGGCGGCGGACCGCCCCAAGCAATATCTCTCTCTGGCGGGCAGGACCGTCATCGAACATGCCCTCTCTGCCTTGCTGGAACATCCTCGCATCGAGGGCGCGGTCGTTGCACTGCGCGCGGACGATCGCTACTTCCCGTCCCTGCCGATTGCCGGGGATGCCCGGCTGCGGCAGGTCGCCGGCGGCGAGGAGCGCGCCCATTCCGTTTTCAACGCGCTGAACGCGCTGCTCGAAACCGCATCGCGGGATGACTGGGTGCTCGTGCACGATGCGGCCCGTCCCTGCCTGAGTCGGGTCGATCTGGACCGGCTCATCGAAGACTGCCTGTCGAGCGGCGAGGGCGGCATTCTGGCCGCCCCGGTTCGCGACACCATGAAGCGCGACGACGGCACGGGCCACATCGCCTCGACCGTGCCGCGCACCGGCCTTTGGCATGCGCTGACGCCGCAGATGTTCCGTCTCGGGGAATTGCATGAGGCGCTGGCCAGGGCCCTGGATGCGGAACTGAGCATCACGGACGAGGCGTCGGCGCTGGAGCAGATGGGCAGGAAGGTGCGCCTGGTGGCCGGGGCGCCCGACAACCTCAAGATCACGCATCCCGAGGATCTTCGCTACGCCGAGGCCTGGCTCGCCGAGCACGGCGTGGCGTAGCAGCTGGCGGATTGTCAGTCGGCGCAGACGAGCGGTGCGTTCTCGATCGTCGCCGCCACCTCGCTGGCTGGCACCGGACGGCTGATCAGAAAGCCCTGCACTTCATCGCAACCCTGATTGCGTAAAAAGTCCAGTTGCGCGCGGGTTTCAACGCCTTCCGCCACCACCTCCATGCTGAGGCTGTGCGCCATGGCGATAATGGCCGTGGAGATGGCGATATTGTCCTTGTTGGACGGAATGCCCATCACGAATCCCTGGTCGATCTTGATGCGCCGCACGGGCAGGCGCTGCAGCCGCCGCAGCGAGGAATACCCCGTACCGAAATCATCGATCGAAAAACGGATGCCCAGACGCTCGATGGCGTCGATGGCCGATTTGACCTCGCCATAGGACTCGAAGGCCGATTCGGTAATTTCCAGTTCGAGCTGGTCCGGGTTCAATTGATAGCGCGTGATAATGTCCTGCACCATCTCTGACAGGGTCTGCTGGGCATGCAGCTGTCGGGTGGCGATATTGATCGCGACCCGCAGCGGTGTCTCCGACAAGGTCTGGAATGTCTTCAGGTCCTTGGCCGCCGTATTGAGTACGAATTCGCCGATCGCGTCGATCAGGCCGGCCTCCTCGGCAACGGGAATGAAGTCCTTGGGTGGAATGTCGCCCAGGGTAGGGTGATGCCAGCGCATCAGCGCCTCGAAGCCGGCCACCCGGCAGCTGCGCAGATCGACCTGCGGCTGGTAATGGACGGCGAGCTGTTTGCTGCCGATCGCCTTGTACAGCTCGCTCTCGAGATGGAGCTTTTTGCGCGCGACCTTGGCCAGCGAGGGTTCTGAAAATTCGTACTGGTTGGCCCCGCGCTTCTTGGCGCGCGCCAGGGCGGATGCCGCACCCTTTTCCAGGGTATCCCGGCTTCCCCCGTCGCGCGGATAAGTGCTGATGCCGATATTGCTCTTGACGATCAAGGTATGGCTGTCGACCACGATGGGGATGGAAATCAATCGGATCAGTTTGTCGGCGATCCGTCCCGCATGCTGGGTTTCGCCGAGATCCTCGATGATGACGCCGAATTCGTCCCCGCCGAGACGTGCAACCGTATCCTCCTTGCGTACCGTATCGCGCAGGCGGTCGGCGACCAGCTTGAGAATGTGGTCGCCCATGGCATGCCCGAAGGCATTGTTGATGTTGTTCATGCTGTCGACGTCGACCATCAGCAACGCCGCATAGCGCTTGTTGCGCCGCTGGCGCTCGATCGTATGTTCCAGTCGCGCGCTGAACAGCAGACGGTTGGGAAGATCCGTCAGCGGATCATGGTGGGCCAGGTAATTGAGCTTCTGCTCCGACTCCTTGATGCTGGTGATGTCGGAAAAAACGCCGATGTAGCTGGTGACCTTGCCCGACGCATCCTTCACCGCGCTGATATGCATCAGACACGGAAAATCACTCATGTCCTTGCTGCGGTTCCATATCTCGCCGCGCCACTGGCCGGTTTCCTTGATCGACGACCACATGTCCTGATAGAACGCCTGATCGTGCCGCCCCGACTTCAGCACCGAGGGCGTTTTGCCGATCACCTCGTAAGCGGCATAGCCCGTCATGCGCGAGAAGGCGGAGTTCACGAATGAAATAACGCCGCGCGTATCCGTGACGATGATGCCCTCCAGCACCGAGTCCAGGTAGCTGTGCGCCTTCTGGCGTTCCAGCTCCGCGTTCTTGTAGGAGGTGATGTCCATCACCACGCCGATGGAGGCCGGCTTGCCCTCGTAATCGACGTGGGCGCCATTGACCAGCGCGAAGAACCTGGTGCCGTCCTTGCGCACGAACGTCAGTTCATAGGGTTCGGTCTTCGCGCCCCGGCTGCGCATGACGAGATTGCTTTTCAGCCGGTCGCGCTGCTCCGGCACCACGAGATCGGGTACATGCAGATCATCCAGCATTTCCTCGCGGTCGTAGCCGAACAGTTCGCACATCATCGGATTGACGTACTTGAAGCCGAGGTCCTGAATGATGCCGATGCCGACCAGCGAAGATTCCATGGTCAACCGGTAGCGTTCCTCGCTTTCGAACAGCGCCTGCTCGGCCTCGATACGGGATTGGATGTCCCTGCCTACGCCGCAGATGATCTGCTTTTCGCTGTTGAACGGGGTCAGGCGTGCCGTACTGAATTCATAGGGGTGACTGCTGCCGTCCTTGTGATAAAGACAGACGTCAATGGTCGACTCACCGGTTTTTTCGGTTTCGTGGATCGCGCGCTGGAACCGTTTGACGTCGGTGTCGCGGAAAAAATCGATCGGCGCCATGTGGACGATCTCTTCGTCCGAGAATCCGGTCGCCTCAGTCGTGGTATCGTTCCAATACAGGAAGCGCTCGGCGGCGATGTCGTAGATAAAGAAGATGTCGGGCAGGACGTTCACTGCTTTGCGCAGCATCCCAACCTCTTCCGGGTCAAAAGCATCCTGAATTGAGTCCGGCTCTCGCGTATCCATTCCGTCCTCGGTATTTCCGTTCCTTTCTGATTTCCGAGTATAGAATTTGAATGTTGAATACGCCACGCAATTGTTGTGGATATTCGCCTGATTTTTATACAGATTTCGACACCCTGAAGCCAGATCCATGTCAAAATATTGACTAGGGGAGAGGGGCATACGCCTTGAACGCAAACAACGCGCGCCAAGCGGCCGTTTCGAGACATAATCACCGAATTCGATTTTTCAGCCCGCTGTTATCCGATAACCATTTCCTATGAGTGAACGTCTACAAAAGCTGCTTGCCCGCGCCGGTTACGGTTCGCGCCGCGAAATCGAACGCTGGATCGAGGCCGGTGAAATCGAAGTCAACGGCGTCGTCGCCCAGCTCGGCGTGCAGGTGGAGACCACCGACCGGATCACCCTGCGCGGCCGCCAGATCTCCTTGCGGCGCGCGGAAGAACCCAGGATCCGGGTCATCGTCTACCACAAACCCGAAGGGGAGGTGACCACCCGCACGGATCCCGAAGGCCGCCGCACAGTCTTCGCTTCGCTGCCGAACATGAAAAGCAGTCGCTGGGTGGCCGTGGGAAGACTGGACCTGAACACCTCCGGGTTGCTGCTGTTCACCAATGACGGCGAACTGGCCAACCGGCTGATGCATCCGTCCGCGGAGATCAAACGCGAATATGCCGTGCGCGTGCGCGGCGAGGTCACCCCGGAGATCATCCAGCGCCTGACCAGCGGCGTGATGCTGGAGGACGGGGAGGCGCGTTTCGACGAGATTACCGACGCCGGCGGCAGCGGCGTCAATCATTGGTACCACGTCATCCTGCACGAGGGGCGCAACCGCGAAGTGCGCCGCCTGTGGAACAGCCAGGGCATCACGGTCAGCCGGTTGATGCGCGTGCGTTACGGACCCATCGCCCTGGAGCGCCAGCTGCGTCCGGGCCGCTGGGTGGAACTCACGCCCGGCCAGATACGCGATCTTTACCAGGCAGCCGGACTCAAGCCGCCGGCGATCGCCAGGCTGTACGCACACAAGAAAAAATCGCATGGGCCGCCGCAGCGCCGGCGATGAAATCCGCCGGCCTGTTTTCGGTCTATCGGCGCTTGCTGAAGGCCTACGGTCCGCAACACTGGTGGCCGGCCTCGGATGCCTTCGAGATCATGGTCGGCGCCGTACTGACCCAGAACACCAGCTGGCGCAATGTCGAGCGCGCCATCGCCAATCTCAAACGGGCTGAGCTGTGTACCCCCGCGGGAATCGCCACGGCGGGGCCGGACGAGCTGGCCCGGCATCTCAGGCCGTCCGGCTATTTCAACATCAAGGCCAGACGCCTGCAGGTGTTCACGCGCTGGTATCTGGGGCAGGGCGGCTATGAACGGCTCGCCCGCTATCCGACCCTGGAACTGCGCAGGGCCTTGTTGTCGGTACACGGGATCGGGCCGGAAACCGCCGATGACATGATGCTGTACGCCTTCGAGCGGCCGGTCTTCGTGGTCGACGCCTATACGCGGCGCATCTTTTCCCGGCTGGGCTACGTAGAAGAACATATCGGGTACGAGCCTTTGCGCCATCGCTTCGAAGCGGAGCTGAAACCCGAGGTCAGCGTCTGGAACGAGTACCACGCCCTGATCGTGCGTCACGGCAAGGATATCTGCCGGCCCAGGCCCCGTTGCGAGGCCTGTACGCTGAGGCGCGGTTGTCGTTATCCGGATGCTATACTTGAACGATAACGGAGGGGGTTGTGATGTCTATTATAATCAATAGGTTGGCTTTGTTTTTTGCGGTGATTTCTCTTGTCGGCATGGCGCATGCCGCCGAGGAGGGGGGACTGTCCGAGGGGATGGTCAATCCGGGCTATCATGAGCAACCCGCCTGGTTCAAACAGTCGTTTCTGGATATCCGCGACGACGTGGCCGAGGCCGCGGCGCATCACAAGCGGGTGATGCTGTACTTCTATCAGGACGGCTGCCCGTACTGCAAAAAGCTGCTGGAAGACAATTTCGGGCAGAAGTCGATCGCCGACAAGACCCGCAAGTATTTCGACGTCATCGCCATCAACATGTGGGGCGACCGCGACGTCACCGGTTTCGACGGCAAGTCCATGACCGAGAAACAGTTCGCCGTCTCCCAGAAGATCATGTTCACCCCCACGCTGGTGATGCTGAACGCCAAGGGGCAGACCGTGCTGCGCATCAACGGCTATTTCCCGCCCCACAAGTTCAATGTCGCGCTCGATTACGCCGGGCGGCATCTCGAAGGCCGGGAGAGTTTCCGCAGTTACCTGGCCAAGGTCTCGCCGGAACCCGCCACCGGCAAGCTGCATGTCGAGCCCTGGTATCTGCACCCGCCTTACGACTTTTCCAAGCTCAAGGGCGGCAAGCCGCTGGTGGTGATGTTCGAGCAAAAGGCCTGTGCCGATTGCGACGAACTGCACCTGGATATCCTCAAGCGCCCCGAGAGCGTCAAACTGCTCAGGCGCTATGACGTCGCGGTACTCGACATGTGGGCCGACACGCCCGTCACCACGCCCTCGGGCAAGCGCACCACGGCAGCCAGGTGGGCCAAATCGCTGCAGATCGGCTACACACCCAGTCTGGTGTTTTTCGATGCCTCGGGGCAGGAGGTGTTTCGCACCGGCGCCTACCTGAAGGCCTTCCACATGCAGTCCGTGCTGGACTACGTGGCCTCCGGAGCCTATCGCAAGCAGCCGGAGTTCCAGCGCTATATCGACACGCGGGCCGACGCCTTGCGCGCCCGCGGCGTGACCATCGATTTGATGAAATAGCTCGGGCGGGCGGCGGGGTCGGGCATCATGCCAAGCCCCCGCCGCGCCGGTTACACGTTCCGGAGGAAAATCCTGAGGAGGGTGCTATTCGCCCCGGGCCCTGGGGATGCTGAAGTCGGTGCCGGTCTCGGTGCATTCCGGTCCCATGAAATACAGGTAGGGCGCCACCAGGTCGGCGGGATCCGGGACGCTCATGGGGTTTTCGCCCGGGTAATGCATGCGCCGCATCATGGTGCGCGCGGGGCCGGTATCGACGCTGTTGACGCGGATGGTGATGTCCGTATCGCTGTATTCGTCGGCCAGGATCTTCATCATGGCGTGCTGGCCGGCCTTGGCCACGCCGAAGGCGCCGTTGTAGGCCTTCATCGATTCGTGGGACGAGAATACGATCGCCGGATCGGACGCCTTTTCCAGCAGCGGCAGGCAGGCGTGGGTGATCATGTAAGGCGCCTGCAGGTTGACCGTGATGACCTGGGTCCACAGCTCCGGCTCGTAATGCACGAACGGCGTGTAGGCGCCCAGCCAGGCGGCATTGTTCAGCAGGCCGTCGAGACGGCCGAACTCCTTTTCGATGTTCTCGGCCATCTCCTTGTAATCCTTGGGCGTGGCCCCCTGCATGTTGAGCGGGTAGATCGCAGGTTTGGGCCCGCCGTCGGCCTCGATCTCGTCGTAGACCTCTTCGAGCTTCTTGATCGTCTTGCTGAGCAGGATGATGGTGGCCCCGTGTCTGGCATAGGCACGCGACACGGCCCGGCCGATACCGTCACTCGCACCGGTGACCAGGATGACCCGGTCCTTGAGCAGATCGCCCGCCGGCTGGTAGTTGAGAATCTCTTCTGGCGTCATATCGTAAGCTGCTTTGTCATTGCGCGGGCGCATTCTAAACCACTGCGCACCGCGCCTTCGAGCGTTGCAGGCAAACCCGTGCGGGTGTAGTCGCCGGCCAGCCACAGGCCGTCGAGCGGAGTCCGGTTGCCGGGACGGTCGGTTTCGCTGCCGACCCCACAGTGAAAGGTCGCGCGTTTTTCGCGGATCACCCAGCCGTCTTCGGGTTCGGGCAGATCGGGCAGAAAGCGCCGGATCTCGTCGGCGATGCGCTCGAGCAGCGTACCGGCATCCCACAGCATGTGCTCCCCGGGCCCGCTGATCACCGCCGCGAACAGGCCCGGCGCGTCCGTCAGGCGCCGGTCGAACAGCCACTGCAGGGTCGTGCCGGAAAAACCCATCATGGGGGTCGGCAAGCGGCACTGCGGCGGGAACTGGAGATACACGGTACAGATGGGTTCGGCACCGAGCCTGACCAGGCCCTCGCCCAGGGCGGCGGTCTGCGGATGCCCGGCCAGCAGCCGGGCCGCCGCGACGGTGTCCGTCGCCAGCACGACCCGGCTGGCCGCCAGCGGGCCGTCACGCGTTTCCACGCCTTCGATGCCCGTATCGCCCACGATCAGACGCTGAACGCGGGTTTTGAACGAAATCCGCGCCCCGCGTTCCTGCAGGTACGCCAGGGCCGGCAGAGGCAGCAAGGCGGAGAGGTCGACGCGCGGCAGCAGCAGATCGGAATAACGGCGCGGCGCCAGGAAGGTCTCCCGCAGCACGCGCGCGAAGACCTGCGCCGAGGCGGTTTCCGGTGGGGTATTCATGGCGGCCAGGCACAGCGGCGCCCACAATTCGCGGATCAGGGTTTCGGGTTGGCCGCTGGCGGCCAGAAAATCGCTAACGCTGAGGTCCACGGCGGGGATTCTGGTCAGGACGCCGGCGTGCAGCAGGGCCTCGATCCGCTCGCGCCAGCGCAGCCCGCGGGCCTGCAACAAACCGGCGGCCAGGTGCAGCGGGCTCGGCAGACGGGGCAGGGCGAGCCCCATCGGCGGGCTGCCATCACGATACACCGTCAGGGACAGGGGACGGCGTTCGTACAGGGTCTTTTCGTCCAGGCCGATCAGCTTTTGCAGGCCGAGAATGGCGGTGTAGGCGCCCAGCAAAAGATGCTGGCCGTTGTCCGCCTGGCGCGGCCCCTGACCGGCGGCGCGGGCGCGTCCGCCCGCTTGGGGGGCGGCCTCGATCAGATGGACGGGAATGCCTTTTGCGCTGAGGGCGACGGCGGCCGCCAGCCCGGCCCAGCCGGCGCCGATGACCAGGACGTCTTCAGGCACGCTGTTTCTGCAAGCGCCGCATACGGCGACGTTCGCCGCGCATCGTTTTCCAGGCGATCCAGAGCTTGCTGAGCGGCGTCAGCCGGATACGCTGTTCCAGGACACGGAATCCGTCGCGTTCGATGAGCGCCAGCAGATGCTGGTAAATGGCGGCCATGATGATGCCGCTGCGCTGGGCGTAGCGGTCCTGTTCCGGCAGATGCTCGAAGGCGCGGCGGTAATAGCCCTGCGCGCGTTCGGCCTGGAAGGCGAACAGGGCACGCAGCCGGTCGTTGGTCTGGGGACGGGAGAGGTCCTGCGGCTTGACGCCGAACCGGTCCAGTTCGTCCAGGGGGATGTAGATGCGTCCGCGGCTCACGTCCTCGTGCACGTCGCGCAGGATATTGGTGAGCTGAAAGGCCAGGCCGAGATCGTTGGCGTATTTGCGTGTCGCACGGTCCTCGTAACCGAAAATCTCCGCCGCCAGCAGGCCGACCACGCCGGCCACCCGGTAACAGTACAGCGAGAGTTCGGTGAAGGTGGGGTAGGAATCGTAATCGAGATCCATCTGCATGCCGTCGATGATCTCGTGGAAATACTCTTCCGGCAGGTTGAAGCGCTCCAGCGTGTCCTGCAGCGCCTGTGTCACCGGATGCTCGGCGGCATGCCGGAAGCAGCGTTCCACCTCTTCGCGCCACCACGCCAGCTTGGTGCGCGCGACATTCGGGTCCGTGCATTCGTCGACCACATCGTCGACCTCGCGGCAAAAGGCGTACAGGGCGATGATGGCCCGGCGCCGTTCCTCGGGCAGAAACAGAAAGCTGTAATAAAAGCTGGAACCGCTGCGCGCGGCCCTTTGCTGGCAGTACTGGTCGGGATTCATCGCGCAAGCCTACCGGAGAGTTCAGCGCCCGAACAGGGCTGCCTTGATGATGTGCCAGGCGTCGCCGGATTCGAGCCGCGGGCGGCTGAACAGGTCGGATTGCTGCTTGAGTTTGTGAAGCACGCGCGCGCCGCCGGTGATGATGGCGCGTATCTCCATACCGAAACGCCCGCGCAGGGCGCGGCCAAGCGGCGCCCCGGAACGCAGCAACTGGTCGGCGCGCTGAAACTGGTGTTCCATCAGCCGGCGCATGCGCACATCCGTAACGCGTCCGGCAAAATAGGAGTCATCGACGCCGAAGCGGTCCATCTCGTCCTGGGAAATGTAAATTCGCCCGCGCTCTGCGTAGTCACTGTACAGGTCCTGGTAGAAATTGATCAGCTGCAGGGCACTGCAGATCGCATCGGAATAGGCCAGGTTGCGTTCACTGGCTTCTCCCGTGAGATGCAACAACAGGCGGCCCACCGGATTGGCTGAAAGGCGGCAATACTGCATGACCTCGCCGAAATCGGCGTAGTGCCGTTTGTCCACGTCCTGACGAAAGGCGGCGAGCAGGTCATGAAACAATTGCGGTGGCAGATGATGCCGTGCGATGGCATCGCCCAGTGCAATGAACAGCGGATCGTCCGATTCGCCGCCCGCGACGACGTGATCCAGCGCCGCGCCCATGGCGTCCAGTTGCGCGAGCCGGACATCGGCGGTATCCGTGCCCTCGTCGGCAAAATCATCCGCGCGCCGCGCAAAGACGTAAATGGCGGCGACCGGTTTACGTATGCGGCGCGGCAGCAGCCAGGATGCGACGGGAAAGTTCTCGTAATGCGCGGCAGCCAGTTGTTCGCAACTGCGGTAGGCATGTTTGACGCTCAAACGGGCTTCAGGCATTGTCATGCGTCAATATTCTGGGGCTATCGATCTTGGAGGCGTGATGATAAAGCGTTTGAAGATGCTGGTAACCGGTTTGGTGATCGGCCTGCTGCTCGGACTCTGGTTCGGCGTCAACTACGGGCGGGGTGAACCGATTTACGCCAACCCGTTCAAGCGGCATACGTTGAAGGGTGATTTGCAGGACACGCTGCACGACGTCAAACGCAATTTGCGCGATTCGCTGAAATAACGGCACCGCAAAAACCGTCAAAAACAAAAGGCGCCTTGCGGCGCCTTTTGCCGTTTATGTGGATTCGATTCAGTTCAGGATCTGAACATCTTCGGCCTGCGGTCCCTTGGGCTGCTGCACCACGGTGTACTCGACACGCTGGCCTTCACGCAGGTAACGGCGGCCGCTGCCGCGGATCGAACGATAGTGCACGAAAACCTCCTGTCCGTCGTCCTGCACGATAAAGCCGAAACCCTTGGTCAGGTTGAACCACTTCACGTTGCCCATCTTGCGCTCGCCGGCCACGCTGCCCGGGGTATAGGTGGGGCGCGATCTGCGGCGGCTCAGCGTGAGCACGATCATCGAGCTCGCGAAGGCGGCGACAAAAAAGCTCAGGATGCCCCAGGCATGCAGATGCCAGAAGCTGCCCAGATTGGCCGACGGAACGTCGAAAAGGCCGAGTAATTCCAATAGCGCAAACAAGATGAAGGCCGCTGGAATGGAGACCAGCAGGCTGATGATCAGACTGTTGCGTATTTCCTTTTTGTTCATGGTGTTAGCCCGTTGATACGTAATGGCAGTCATTGTTGCTGTACTCACTGTGTTTTCCCCAATCCAAAGTATATCAGTCAGACATCCTACAGTTAACCGCCTGATTTCATGTTGGTTTTATTCGTCCGGATCGGCGACGTCGAGCTGCCTCGGGGGTTCTTCCACGCGCGCCGGCGGCTCGATCGGCTTGCGGGCCTGAATGCCGAGTTCGGTAAAGCGGCGGGCCCCCGGCATGACGCTGCGCTCCAGCGAACCGACCGCCTTGTTGTAGGAATCCACGCTGCGGGTCAGCCCTTTGCCCACCAGGGACAGATGCCCCGCAAACACGCTGAGCCGTTTGTAGAGATCCTCGCCGAGGCCGCGGATCTGTTCGGCGTTCTCGGCGATGGCCTGCTGGCGCCAGCCGAAGGCCACCGCCCGCAGCAGGGCGATGATGCTGGTGGGCGTGGCGAGGATGACCTGGTTGTTGAGGGCGTCCTCGAGCAGTGCCGGATCCTGCTCCAGCGCCGCGCTCAGGAACTGGTCGCCGGGAATGAACAGCACGACGTAATCCGGTGAACGGGGGAACTGCGCCCAGTAGGCCTTGCTGGCCAGCTCCTTCATGCGGTCGCGCACCTTGCGCGCATGCTGTCGGAGGTAGGTCTTGCGTTCCTCCTCGTCGCGCGCGCCGACGGCATTGAGGTAGGCATCCAGCGGTGTCTTGGCGTCCACCACCAGCTCGCGCTGGTCGGGCATGCGCACGATCATGTCGGGACGCATGCGGCCCTCTTCGGTATCGCGCGACTCCTGCTCGAAAAAGTCGCAGTACTCGACCATGCCGGCCAGCTCCGCGAGCCGCTTGAGGGTCATCTCTCCCCACTGGCCGCGCACCTCGGGACGGCGCAGGGCGTTGACGAGGTTTTGCGTCTCGCGCTGCAGCGCCGAGTTGCTCTGGTTCATCTGCTTGACCAGTTCGCTCAGCGAGCCGTAGGACTGCTTGCGCTCCTTTTCTATCTCGCGAATCTGCTGTTCGGTTTTTTGCAGCGTCTCGCGGATCGGGTTGACCAGGTTTTCGATGCCCTTTTCCTTTTTATCGAGTTCGGCGCGGGCCTGCTGCTGCAGTCCCTTGAGGTTTTCGGCCGCCAGATCCAGAAAGGCCTGGTTGTTCTTGGACAGCGCCTCCCGGGAGATCGCGGCGAAACTGTCGCTGAGCTGCTGCTTGGTGCGCTCCAGCGCCGCCAGGCGTTCCTCGTGCAGGCGGTTGTCGATCTCTATCTGCGCCTCCAGGGTGGTGACGCGGTTGCGCAACCGGCCTTCGCGGCGCTGCGCGATCGCCCAGATCAGCAGGGCGCCGAATGCAAACCCGCCTATGCCGGCGACGATGATCCAGGACAGACTGTCGAGCCCGTTCATAGCTCCACCTTGCGCAGGGACGCGGTGCCGGACAGCAGCCAGTCCACGATTTCGCGCGGTTCGTTGATATGCGAGTCGGCACGCCAGGACTCGACGTCGTCGTCCGGCGAGATATAACCGTACAGGGCGATCAGTGCGGGCATGCCGGCGGCGTGCGCCGCCTCCACGTCGCGCTGCGCATCGCCGACGTAGACGCATTCAGCCGCCGCCGATCCCGCCTGGTTGCAGGCCAGCAGCAACGGGTCGGGATGCGGCTTGCGGTTTTCCAGGGTGTCGCCGCAGACCACGCTGGCGGCGCGCCCGTCCAGGCCGAGCATGTGCAGCAGGGGTTCGGTCAGTGCCGTCGGCTTGTTGGTGACCACGCCCCAGCTCAGGCCCTTTTTTTCCAGCCAGCCGAGCACCGCTTCCATGCCGGGGAACAGGCGCGTCTCGAGATGCCGGTTTTCGGCATACAGGTCGATGAGGCGTTGCCGCAAGTGCGCGACGCCGTCGCCGGCGACCTCGGGAAAGCCCAGTTCGATCAGGGCGGTGGCCCCGTGCGAGACGCGGTTGCGGATGTGCGCGTAGGGCAGGGGTTCGCGACCCTGCTCCACGAGCAGGGTGTTGAGGGCCTGGGCCAGATCGGGCGCGGTGTCGGCGAGCGTGCCGTCGAGGTCGAAAAGGACCGTGCGTATCTCGGCGGGCATAGGCGCCTATTCGGGACGGGTGTGGACCAGGTAGTTCACGTCCACGTCGCGGCCCAGGCGGTATTCGCGGGTCAGGGGGTTGTAGCTCATGCCCGTGATGTCCTGGACCTCGAGGCCGGCCTCGCGCACCCAGGCGCCGAGTTCCGAGGGACGGATGAACCGGGCGAATTCATGCGTGCCGCGGGGCAGCATGCCGAGCACGTATTCGGCGCCCACGATGGCGAACAGGAAGGATTTGGGATTGCGGTTGATGGTGGAAAGAAAGACGTGACCGCCGGGCTTGACCAGCTGGGCGCAGGCGCGGATCACCGAACCCGGGTCGGGCACGTGCTCCAGCATCTCCATGCAGGTGACGACGTCGAAGCTGTGCGTCATTTCGGCGGCCAGCCCCTCGGCGGTGATCCAGCGGTAATCGATCTCCAGCCCGCTTTCCATCGCGTGCAGGCGGGCGACGTTGAGCGGCGACTCGGCCATGTCGATGCCGGTCACCCTCGCGCCGCGCGCGGCCATGCCCTCGGCCAGGATGCCGCCGCCGCAGCCGACGTCCGCGACGTGCCTGCCGGCCAGACTGCCGGCACGTGCTTCGACGTAATCCAGCCGCAGGGGGTTGATCTCGTGCAGGGGTTTGAATTCGCCCTGCATGTCCCACCAGCGGTGGGCGATCTCGTCGAATTTGCTGATCTCGTTATGGTCGACGTTGGCTTGTTCGGCACTCATGGCTGATATCCGGCTGCGGAAACCTGTGCCGCCCAGTGTACCAGCCGCCGCCGGCTTTGGGCATGCAGCTCGGCTAGGCCTCGCGGGCCTGAATGCGCGCCTGCCAGTCGCGAACGGCGCCCAGCATCTCGTTCTCGTCGATGCGCGTCAGGGCACGCGACTTGAGCAGGTGGCGGCCGGCGACCCACACGTCGGTCACCTGGTCGCGGCCGGCGGCGTACACGATCTGCGAGACCGGATCGTACAGCGGCTGTGTCTCCAGGGCGCCGAGGTCGACCGCCACGATGTCGGCGGCCTTGCCGGGTTCGAGTGAACCGATGCGATCGTCCAGGCCGAGGGCGCGGGCGCCGTTCAGGGTCGCCATGCGCAGCACCTGATCGGCGGGCAGGGCGGCCGCGTTTCCGGATACGCCCTTGGCCAGCAGGGCGGCGGTGCGCATTTCGCCGAACAGGTCGAGATCGTTGTTGCTGGCGGCGCCGTCCGTCCCGAGGGCGACGTTGACGCCGGCCTCCATGAGCCTGGCGACGGGACAGAACCCGCTGGCCAGCTTGAGGTTCGACTCGGGGCAGTGCAGGACGTGCGCGCCGGCCGCGGCGACGGCGTCGATTTCCGCATCGGTCAGCTGGGTCATGTGCACGGCGAGCAGCAGCGGCGAGAGCAGGCCGAGCCGGTTCAGGCGCTCCAGCGGGCGCTGGCCGTTCTGGGCTTCGGATTCCTCCACCTCGGTGGCCGTTTCGTGCACGTGCATGTGAATGGGGATGCTGCCGCCGACCTCGTTGGCCAGGGTGTTGATGCGCTGCAGGGGCGCATCGGAAACCGTGTAGGGGGCGTGCGGCGCGAACGCGAAGCTGAGCAGCGATTCGCCCTTGTGCTGATCGTAGACCTCCAGCCCCTTGGCGATGTATTCGTCCGCGTTCTTGGCCCAGACCGTGGGGAAGTCGATCACGATCAGCCCGATGCTGGCGCGCATGCCGAGCTGCGTGGCCACCCGCGCGGCCACCTCGGGGAAGAAATACATGTCGTTGAAGCAGGTCGTGCCGCCGCGCAGCATCTCGGCAATGGCCAGGGTCACGCCGTCGCGCACGAAGGACTCGCTGACGAAGGCCGCCTCGGTGGGCCAGATGTGGCGTTGCAGCCAGTCGTGCAGGGGCAGGTCATCGGCCAGGCCGCGCATCAGGCTCATGGCGGCGTGGGTATGCGTATTGATGAGTCCGGGGATCAGCGCGTGGTCGGCGAAGTCGTGTTCGATATCGGCCTGATAACGATCGCGTGCCGTCTCGGTATCCAGAATCTCGACGATGAGCCCTTCGTGGATGGCGACGCTGTGATGTTCGAAGACCGTGCCTGCCGGTTCGACCGGAATGACCCAGCGGGCATGTAAAAGCGTGTCGACCTTGTGCATGGCGAGCAACGATAGCGACAGTCAGTGACATGCACAAGCTTGATGAAGCACGGTCCGCCGCCGAGAATGTCGCCATGGATACACGACATGACACGATTCGCGCAATGGCGTGGACAGAGGATCACCTGCGCCTACTCGACCAGCGTCTGCTGCCGTTCGAGGAACGCTGGCTGGACCTCTACGACGCCGACGATACCGCCAACGCCATCCGCGACATGGTCGTGCGCGGTGCCCCGGCCATCGGCATCACCGCCGCTTACGGCGTGGTCATGGCGGCGCGCCAGCGCTTTCGCGAAGACCCCGGCCACTGGCGCGAGGCCCTGGAAGAGGACATGCGCTGTCTGGCCGCGTCGCGCCCGACCGCCGTCAACCTGTTCTGGGCCCTGGAACGCCTGCAGGGCGCGCTGGCCGGCATCGATGGCGATCCCTACGACAAGCTCCTCGCGGAGGCCGGCGCGATCCACGAAGCCGACATCGCCGCCAATTACCGCATGGGCGAGGCCGGCGCGGCGCTGATCGAGGACGGCGCGGTGCTGACGCATTGCAATACCGGCTCGCTGGCCACCGGCGGTTACGGCACGGCGCTGGGGGTGATTCGCAGCGCCTACGCCGCAGGCCGCATCAGCCAGGTCTATGCGGACGAAACCCGCCCCTGGCTGCAGGGCGCGCGCCTGACCGCCTGGGAACTGGTCCGTGACCGCATTCCGGTGGAGCTGATCTGCGAAGGGGCGGCGGCCTCGTTGCTGCGCACCGGCAAGGTATCCTGGGTCGTGGTGGGTGCGGACCGCATCACCGCCAACGGCGACGTCGCCAACAAGATCGGCACCTACGGTCTGGCGATCCTGGCGCGCCATCACGGCGTGAAGTTCATGGTCGTCGCGCCAAGCTCCACCGTGGACATGCGCACCGCGCACGGCGGCGACATCCCGATCGAAACGCGCAGCAAGGACGAGGTGCTGGCACTGAACGGCCAGCGCATCGCGGCGGAGGGTGCCGATGCCTGGAACCCCGCCTTCGACGTCACGCCCGCTGAACTGGTGGATGTGATCGTTACCGAAAAGGGAATCGTGCAGCAGCCTACGGCAGAGCGCATGGCGCAGCTGATGCAGACGGACGTTCCGCTGGCTACGTCCGGCTAACCCCGCTAGACTGTGACCAATTTTTGACAACCATACGGCCCGTTGAGGCCGCAGCATAAATAATAAGGGGCAATCATGAAGCGACTCGCTGCCGTTGGTCTGTTGACCACATTCCTGACCGCACCTGCCGCCCACGCCGGGCTGATCGATTTTTCAATCGGTGGCGGCGGCTGGGATATCAAACCCACGGGCAACATCAGCTATACCAATGGCGGCACCACCGGCACGGACATTGACCTCCAGAACGATCTGGGCCTGAAATCCAAGACCCAGACCTACCTGTGGGCCGACCTGGAACACCCGCTTCCCGTATTGCCCAATATCCGCCTCGGTTACAGCACCCTGAAAACCACCGGCGACAACGTGGTCACACGCAGCATCACCTACGGCGGTAATACCTATACGACGGGGACGCGCGTGGTTACCGACGCCAAGGTCAACCAGACCGACCTGGTGCTCTACTACAGCCCGCTCAATAACTGGGTGAAGCTCGACCTGGGTCTGGACCTCAAATACCTGGACATGGATTTCAAGCTCAGCGACAGCTCGCAGACGACGCAGGCCAAGGGCTCGGCCGTGGTTCCGATGCTGTACGGCAACCTGGGTTTCGAGATTCCGGCCACCTCGCTTTCGCTGGGTGTCTCCGGCAGCTACATCGGCTACAGCAAGTCGTCCTTCAGTGACGTCCGCGCCCGCGTCGCCTACGTATTCGGTGATCACATCGGTATCGAAGGCGGGTATCGCCAGGTTCAGTTGAAGATCGACAGCAGCAGCATCGACACCAACGGCGATATCAAATTCGGCGGCAGCTATCTGGGACTGTTCGCCAAGTTCTGATTCCGGCTCGCCGCTTGCCGCCAGGCCCGCCGTCTTCGGATGGCGGGTTTTTTATTTGGTCTCCAGACCTGCCGGCGGCGGTTGCGCGGGCACATCCGCCGTGCCGAGCGCCTCGACCAGGCGGGCGCGGATTTCTTCCTGCGGCGTGTCACCCGTCACCTTCCGCCCCTGTCCGTCGGTAATGAAAAAGACGTCGTCGGCGACTTCGCTGACCGTGGCGATACGCGCCTTGTGCACCCGCAGCCCCAGTTCCGCCATGACCTTGCCGACCTTGGCGAGCAGGCCCGGGCGGTCGGCCGCGGTGAGATCCATGACGGTATACCGGAGCCATTCGGGATTGGAAAAGCTGACCCGGCAGGGCACCGAGAACTGCTTGAGCACCCGCGGCGTCATGCGCTGGACCACCGGCAACGCCGTCGGCGTATGCAGGGCCTCGAGCAGTGCCTGGCGAATATGCCGGATGTGATGCGTTTCCGTAATCGGCTCGCCGTCCTCGTCCAGCGCCAGGAAGGTGTCCAGGGTGTAGCCGTCGTCGGTGGTGAAGATGCGCGCATCCAGGATATCGAGTCCGGCCTGCGCCAGCACCGCCGTCACCAGCGCGAACAGGCGCGGATCGTCGCGGGTGAAGATCAGGATTTCGGTGCTGCCACGACCCGTCTTGCGACGGATCTCGACCACCGGCAGCTCGGCGGGATCGGCCTGCAGGCGGACCTGCACGTGCCAGGCGACCTCGTCCGCCGAATGGCGCAGAAAATAATCCGCGTCGAGCACCGACCAGCAACGCCGCGCCGTCTCTTCGTCGATCTCCCTGTCCCGCAATAACGCCAATGCCTCGTTCTGGACCTCCGCGATGAGTTCGTTTGCGTTCAGCGGCTGATCCAGCCCCTCGCGCAGGGCGCGCCGGGTCCGTTGATACAGGTCGGCCAGCAACCGGCCTTTCCAGTCGTTCCACAGGTCGGGGTTGGTGCCGCGAATGTCGGCCACCGTCAGCAGATAGAGATAGTCCAGGCGGGTGGTGCTGCCGACCTGCTGGGCGAACTCGTGAATCACCACCGGGTCACTGATGTCGCGGCGCTGGGCCGTCATCGACATGATCAGATGGGCGCGCACCAGCCAGGCGACCAGGTGAGCGTCGTATTGGCTGAGGCCGTGGTCGAGGCAGAACTGCAGCGCATCCTCCGCACCCAGTTCCGAGTGGTCGCCGCCGCGACCCTTGGCGACATCGTGGAACAGGCCCGCCAGGTAAAGGAGCTCGGGCTTGGGCAGGTTTTCGAAAATGCTGCTGCACTGCGGCAGCTCATGGCGGAATTCGGGTATCGCGAAGCGGCGCAGATTGCGCACCACCATCAGGATGTGCTCGTCCACGGTGTACACGTGGAACAGATCGAACTGCATGCGACCCACCACATTGCTGAATGGCGCCAGATAGGCCGCCAGCACGCCGTGCCGGTTCATCATGCGCAGCGTGGCGGTAAGGCCCTCGCCGTGGCGGAACATCTCCATGAACAGGCTGCGGCAGATCAGGTCCTTGCGGAAGCGCTGGTCGATGAGATGCAGATGGGCGCGGATCAGGCGAATCGTGCTGGCCCGGATGCCGACCAGTTCCGGATGCTGTTGCAGCACCAGGAAGAGCTCGAGCAGGGAAGGCGGATAGTGACTGAAGACCTGCGGATTGATCGCCTCCAGATAACCGCCGCGGGACTGGAAACGCCGGTTCAACGCCACGACGGGAATGTTCTTGCGGCCGCCGAGCAGAATCTCCTCGTAGAAATGCTGCAGCAGCATCTCGTTCAGCCGCTCCAGTTCCATCACGGTGCGGTAGTAGCGCTGCATGAAGGCCTCGATCGAGGCGTTGTTGGCGTCCTCCGTGTAACCGAAATGGTGGGCGAGCTGACGCTGGAACTCGAACAGCAGGCGATCCTCTTTGCGTCCGCAGATCTGATGCAGGGCGAAACGGACCTGCCAGAGGAAATTCTGGCCTTCGACCAGCGTGTCGTATTCCTTTTGCGTGAGGAACTCGTGTTCGACCAGCTCCTGCAGGGATTCGGTGCCGAAATGGCGCTTGCAGACCCAGCCGATCATCTGGATGTCGCGCAGCCCGCCCGGGCTTTCCTTCAGGTTCGGCTCCACCCGGTACGCCGAGGCGAGAAACTTTTCGTGCCGGTCCTGCTGCTCCTTGAGCTTGGCGCTGAAGAAATCCCGGCTGTTCCATACCCGTTCCGGCGCCAGGGCGGCGTCCAGCACCTGAAACGTCTGTTGCGATCCCGTGATCAGGCGCTTTTCGATCAGGTTGGTGATCACCGTGACGTCGGCTTCGGCCTCCTGGATGCAGACCGCGAGACTGCGCACGCTGTGCCCCACGTCGAGACCTATATCCCAGAGGAAGGTCAAAAAGGCGGACAGCCGGTCTTCGTCGGGATGCGATTCGTCCGGATAGAGGATCAGGATGTCGATATCTGACGCCGGGTGCAGTTCGCCCCGGCCGTAGCCGCCCACCGCGAGCAGGGCCAGCGAGGCATCCTCGTCCAGGCCGAAGGCATGCCAGCAGCCGGCCAGCAGCTGATCCACGGCCTGGGCGCGCCCGCGCACCAGTTCGGTGATGGGCGTGTCCTGCTCGAATTCGGCCTGCAGCGCCTTGGACAGCTGGCGCAGGTATTCCTTGGTCTGCGGCAGCAGCCGGCTGCGGTCGTCGAAATCGGGCGCCGTCAGGGCGGCGCGCTGCAACCAGTCAGGCTCGGGCAGGTTCGTCCATACGACCGGGGTGCTCAGACCTTTTCCTCCTCACGCAGGGTGAGAATCTCCACGCCGTCGGGGGTGACCAGCACGGTATGCTCCCATTGCGCGGAAAGGCTGTGGTCCTTGGTCACCACCGTCCAGCCGTCGGGCAGCATGCGGACATGGCGTTTGCCGTTGTTGAGCATCGGCTCGATGGTGAAGGTCATGCCGGCCTGGAGTTCGAGCCCGGTGCCCGGCTTGCCGTAGTGCAGCACCTGCGGCTCCTCGTGGAATTCGCGCCCGATGCCGTGACCGCAGTACTCGCGCACCACGGAGCAGTGACGGGCTTCGGCGTACTGCTGGATGGCGTGGCCTATGTCGCCCAGACGCACGCCGGGCCTGACCATCTCGATGCCGACCATCATGGCCTCGCGGGTGACCTTGACCAGACGCTCGGCCGCCGGCGTGGACTTGCCGACGAAGAACATCTTGCTGGTATCGCCGTGAAAGCCGTCCTTGATCACCGTGACGTCGATATTCAGGATGTCGCCCTTCTTGAGCTTCTTGTCGCCCGGGATGCCGTGGCAGACCTGGTGATTGACGGAAGTGCAGATGGACCTGGGAAAGCCCCGGTAATTGAGCGGCGCGGGGATGGCCTGCTGTTCGTTGACGATGAAGTCGTGGCACAGACTGTCCAGCTCGCCGGTGGTCACCCCGGGCTGGACGTGTGGCCCGATCATCTCGAGCACCTGGGCGGCCAGACGGCCGGCCACCCGCATTTTTTCGATTTCCTCGGGGTTTTTAATGGATACGGACATGGGGAACAGGGTCAGTGTAGAGAGGGCGGCAAAAGACCGCGCCTGATTGTTGGAATAAGCTGTTTATGTTATAAAGCGCCGGCGCTACGCGCAAACCCGAAACAGGCCGTCGAAACCCGATTTTGCCGGCCGTTAAAAACCACACATACGTCGACACATGCGACTGGGTGCCCGGCCATTGAGCCGGGTTGTCGTATGGGACGTATGGAGGCTCAACCCTAACGAGGAATATTGTCATGACGAGCGTAACCATGCGCCAGATGCTCGAAGCTGGCGTGCATTTCGGGCACCAGACCCGCTACTGGAATCCGAAGATGGCCCCTTTCATCTTCGGCGAACGCAATAAAATCCACATTGTTAACCTGGAAAAGACCCTGCCTCTGTTCAACGAGGCCATGAACTACCTGGGTCGACTGGCCGCCAACGGCGGCAAGATCATGTTCGTGGGCACCAAGCGTTCCGCCCGCGACACCATCGCCGAAGAGGCAGCACGCTGCAAGATGCCCTACGTCAACCACCGTTGGCTGGGCGGCATGCTGACCAACTTCAAGACCGTCAAGCAGTCCATTCGCCGCCTGAACGAGCTGGAAACCATGCTTCAGGAAGGCGGTTTTGAGCGCCTCAACAAGAAAGAGGTGCTGATGCGCCGCCGCGAGCTGGACAAGCTGAACAAGAGCCTGGGCGGCATCAAGGACATGAACGGGCTGCCCGACGCCCTGTTCATCATCGACGTCGGCTACGAGCGCATCGCCGTTTCCGAGGCGAACAAGCTGGGTATCCCGGTGGTCGGCGTGGTCGATACCAACAACTCTTCTGAAGGCATCGATTACGTCATTCCGGGCAACGACGACTCCATGCGCGCCATCCAGCTGTACACCGTGGCCGCGGCCGACAGCATTCTCGACGGCATAAACAGCGTGTCGACTCAGGCCCAGGCCGGCGAAGACTACGTCGAGATGGTCGAGGAGGCCCCCAAGGCCGCTCCCAAGAAAAAGGCCGCCCCGAAGAAGAAGGCTGCGACCAAGAAGGCCGCCCCCAAGAAAAAGGCCGCGACCAAGACGGAAGACACCGAGGCGTCTTCCGAGGCCGAGCAGGGTGCCGCCGAGGCGTCCAACGAAGCCGAATCTGAATAATTTCGGGAGGACGACATGTCGATTACAGCTGCAATGGTCAAGGATCTCCGCGAGCGCACCGGCGCGGGGATGATGGAATGCAAAAAGGCGCTGACGGAAACCAATGGCGATATCGAAGCCGCCATTGAACTGATGCGCAAGTCCGGCGCCGCCAAGGCCGTCAAGAAGGCCGGCCGCATCGCCGCGGAAGGCAAGATCGTGGTCAAGACCGACGATGCCGGTTCCAAGGCCGTGATCGTGGAGATCAACTGCGAAACCGATTTCGTCGCCAAGGACGAAAACTTCGAGTCCTTCACCGACAGCGTCGCACAGGTGCTGCTCGACCACCCGATGGACGACCTGGACGCGCTGCTCAGCCACAAACTGGCCAACGGCCAGAGCGTGGAGGACGCCCGCCAGGAACTGGTGAGCAAGATCGGCGAAAACATCCAGATCCGCCGTTTCCAACGTTTCGAAACCGCGGGCGACAACCTGGGCGTCTATACCCACGGCACCCGTATCGGCGTCGTGGTGGACCTCAAGGGCGGCGACCAGGAGCTGGCCAAGGACATCTGCATGCACATCGCCGCCAGCCGGCCGGTATGCATCAGCGAGGAGCAGGTGCCCGCCGATCTCGTCGAGAAGGAAAAGCAGATCTTCAAGGCGCAGGCCGAAGAAAGCGGCAAGCCCGCCGAGATCGTCGAAAAGATGATCACCGGCCGCATCAAGAAGTACCTGGCCGAGATCACCCTGGTGGGACAGCCGTTCGTCAAGAACCCCGACCAGACCGTCGGCAAGCTGCTGTCCGAGAAGGGCGCGGAAGTCATCAGATTCATCCGCTACGAAGTCGGCGAAGGAATAGAGAAGAAGCAGGAAAACTTCGCAGACGAGGTCATGGCCCAGGTCAAAGGGGCTTGATCGAAAAAGGGGGCCTGCAAGCCCCCTTTTTTTGTCGGAAATTTAAAACAACAAGTTGGTGACCGATTCCAGACAAGCATGAGCAAACCCCAATACAAGCGCGTTTTATTGAAGATAAGCGGCGAAGCCCTGATGGGCGATCTCGAGTACGGGATCGATCCGAAAATCATCAACCGGCTCGGCGAGGAAATTCTCGAACTCAGCCGCGAAAAGGTCGAACTCGCCATCGTTATCGGGGGAGGCAACATCTTCCGCGGTGCGGGGCTCGCGCAGCAGGCCGGTATGGACCGCGTGACGGGGGATCAAATGGGCATGCTCGCGACGGTCATCAACGCGCTGGCGATGCAGGACGCCATCGAGCGCATCGGCGGATTCTGCCGCGTCATGTCGGCGCTCAAGATCAATCAGGTCTGCGAGGACTACATCCGCCGCCGCGCCATACGTCATCTGGAAAAGGGGCGCATCGTCGTATTTGCGGCCGGTACCGGCAATCCTTATTTCACGACCGATACCGCAGCCAGCCTGCGCGCCAGCGAGATCAACGCCGACCTGATGCTCAAGGCGACCAAGGTGGACGGCGTGTACACCGCCGACCCCAAGTTGGATGCCGATGCGAAGCGTTATTCGCGAATCACCTACGACGAGGCGCTGCAACAGCGTCTCGGCGTCATGGATGCCACGGCCATGGTCATGTGCCGTGACAACAACATCCCTCTGCGGATATTCAATATTTTCAAGCCCGGCGACCTCAAACGCGTGGTCCACGGCGAGGATATCGGTACATTGGTTGTTCGAGGTTGAGTCATGATTGAGGACATTAAAAAAGACGCCAAACAACGCATGCAGAAAAGTGTCGAATCGCTGCATGCGGAGTTGAAAAAGATCCGTACCGGTCGTGCGCATACCAGCATCCTCGATCACGTGACCGTCGAATACTACGGTAGCGAGGTGCCGATCAGCCAGGTCGCCAACATCCATGTGGAAGACGCGCGCACCCTGACCGTCACGCCGTGGGAAAAACCGATGGTCTCCGCCGTTGAAAAGGCCATCATGAATTCCGATCTGGGTCTGAATCCGGCGACTGCCGGCACCGTCATTCGCGTCCCCATGCCGCCGCTGACCGAGGAGCGCCGCCGCGAACTGGTCAAGGTCGTGCGCGCCGAAGGCGAGAGTGCCCGTGTCGCGATCCGCAACATCCGGCGCGATGCGAATTCCGATTTCAAGACCCTGCAGAAGGAAAAGGAAATCTCCGAAGACGACGAACGCAGGGCCTCGGACGAAATCCAGAAGCTGACCGATCAGTTCGTCGCTGAAATCGACGGTATTCTGGATGTCAAAGAAAAAGAATTGATGGAGATCTGACAGGGCCCTGTGCGTGATGTCTGAAGTCGGGGCAGATAAGATCCCTACCCATGTGGCAATCGTGATGGACGGCAACGGCCGCTGGGCACAGGCCCGGCATTTGCCGCGCACCGTCGGCCACCGCAAGGGCGTCGAAGCGGCCCGCGCCATCATCAAGGCGTGCGTTAAATTCGAGATCAAACATCTGACGCTGTTTGCGTTCAGCAGCGAGAACTGGCGCCGTCCCAGCGGCGAGGTCAGCGCGCTGATGGAGCTGTTTTTGAGCGCGCTTAAACGCGAAATCAAGGCACTGGTCGAGCAGGGCGTTAGGCTGCAATTCATCGGTGAGCGGGAGGCGCTGAACGAAAAGCTTCAGCAGGAGATGGCGCGCGCCGAGGAACAGTCCGCCGGGCAGAGTCGCCTGTATCTCAACATCGCCGTCAATTACGGCGGACGCTGGGACATCGCCCAGGCGGCGCAGCTGGCCGTAAAGGACGCCATCGAACGCGGCGAACCGGTCGAATCCCTCACCCCGGAACAGCTGGCGGGTTTCACGGCCCTGGCCGATCAGCCCGATCCGGACCTGTTCATCCGTACCGGCGGCGAACAGCGCATCAGCAACTTCCTGCTGTGGCAGCTCGCGTACGCAGAGTTGTACTTCACCGACACCCTGTGGCCCGATTTCGGCGAAGCCGAGCTGGGCCAGGCCGTGGCGGATTTCTCGCGCCGGCAGCGGCGTTTCGGCATGACCTCCGAACAGGTGGGCGGACGTGTTTAAGCAACGTGTGGTTACCGGGATGATTCTGGCGCTGGCCGTCTTCGGCGCCATTGCCTTCGTGAACAGCGAACTGCTGGCCGTCCTGGTGCTGATCATGCTGCTGGTCGGCGGTTGGGAATGGGCCAATCTGGTCGGCATCCAGAACAATGCCGCACGCGCGGGCTATCTGATACTGACCGCCGCGGCCTGCGCGGCCGTCGTCTGGTTCGCCCCCCTGAATCTGGTCGCCATCTACGCGGGTACGGCCTGGTGGACGTTCGTCGTCGTGTTGTTGTCGTTTATCCGCCACGTTCCGCACGGCGCCTCGCCGCTGCACTATCTGCTCAAGGCCGCCGGGCCGCCGGTGCTCGCCGTACTGCTCGCCAGCATCTACTGGATCCACCAGCAGGGCTGGCAATGGCTGTTCTATCTGGTGCTGCTGACCTCGCTGGCCGACACCGGCGCGTATCTCTCCGGCAAGACCTTCGGCAAGCGCAAGCTCGCTCCCGAGCTCAGTCCGGGCAAGACCCTCGAAGGCCTGTTCGGCGCGCTGCTGTTCAGCGGCGTCGCGGCCGCTGCGGCCGGCAAAATCTTCGGGCTGCCCCTGGGCGACGGGGTATACTTGGTGCTGCTCTCGTTGCTCGTCGTGGTGGTTTCCGTCTTCGGTGATTTGTTCGAGAGCCTGCTCAAGCGGGCCGCGGGGGCCAAGGACAGTGGCCATATCCTACCCGGGCACGGAGGCATCCTGGACCGGGTCGACAGCTTGACCGCTGCCGCCCCGGTATTCGCCCTCGGTCTCCGTTACATGCATTAGTCTCGAGGTCCGGGTTTATATGGCGAATCAGGCCAACAGCAAGGGTATCTGCATTCTCGGCGCCACCGGAACCATCGGCGCCAACACCCTCGACGTGCTGTCGAATCACTCCGACCGCTTTCATATCGTTGCGCTGACGGCCAACAACGACGTCGATGGTCTGCATAAGCTGTGCGCCCGGTACCGTCCCCCGCTGGCGGCGATGGCCGATCCGGACAAGGCGGCGCAGCTGCGCCAGCGATTGCGTGACGACGATCTGCCGACCGAAGTGCTCGCGGGCCAGGATGCCCTGTGCCAGCTCGCGGAGCATCCGGACGTGCATACCGTGGTGGCGGGCATCGTCGGTGCCGCCGGCCTGCCGCCCACTCTGGCCGCGGCACGGGCCGGCAAGCGCATCCTGCTCGCCAACAAGGAGGCGCTGGTCATGTCCGGCCAGCTGTTCATGGACGAGGTCGGCAAGCACGCCGCCGAACTCCTGCCCATCGACAGCGAACACAACGCCATCTTTCAATCCCTGCCGGCGGATTTTTCCGGCGGGCTCGAGGCCGCCGGCGTCAATCAACTGCTGCTGACCGCCTCCGGTGGACCGTTCCTGAACACACCGCTGGAGAAACTTGAAGCGGTCACGCCCGAGGATGCCTGCGCGCATCCGAACTGGGTGATGGGACGCAAGATCTCCGTCGATTCGGCCACCATGATGAACAAGGGACTGGAGGTCATCGAGGCCTGCTGGCTGTTCTCCGTCACGCCCGACGACATCACCGTGGTCATCCATCCGCAGAGCATCATCCACTCCATGGTCTCTTATGTGGACGGCTCCATCCTGGCCCAGATGGGTCAGCCGGACATGCGCACCCCCATCGCCCATGCGCTGGGCTGGCCCGGCCGGATCGCAGCCAACGTGAAACCGCTCGATTTCTTCAGCCTCGGCCAGCTCGAATTCCGCCAGCCGGACATGGAAAAATTCCGCTGCCTGGCGCTGGCCTTCGAGGCCTTCCAGCGCGGCGATTCGGCCACCGCCATTCTGAATGCCGCCAACGAGATCGCCGTCGACAGCTTTCTCGAACGGCGCCTGCGTTTCACCGACATCCCGCGCGTCATCGAACAGACGCTGGACGAGACGCCGCTGGAAAAGCCGGATTCCATCGAACACATCCTCGAGATCGATGCGCAGGCGCGCGCCCACGCGGTCGATGTCGCCAGGCACCTGGAGCGGGCATGAGCTTTCTGATCAGCGTCCTGTCCTTTATCGTCGCCATCGGGATCCTGGTCTCGGTGCACGAATTCGGCCATTTCTGGGTGGCCCGCAAACTCGGCATCAAGGTGCTGCGTTTTTCGATCGGCTTCGGCAAGCCCCTGTTCGCGATTCGCGGCAAGGATGACGTCGAGTACGTCGTGTCGGCCGTGCCCCTGGGCGGTTACGTCAAGATGCTGGACGAAAGGGAAGGGGAGGTGCCGGTGGCGGAACGCCCGCTGGCGTTCAACAACCAGGTCCTGTGGAAACGGTTTGCCGTCGTGTTCGCCGGACCGTTTTTCAATTTCCTGTTCGCCATCGCCGCCTACGCCTTGATGTTCGTCATCGGCGTCCAGGGCGTGCGTCCCTATGTCGGTGCGGTCGTTCCCGGCACGCCCGCCGCCGTCACCGGTCTGCAGGCCGGCGACCTCATCCGCAGTGTCGACGGGGATCCGGTCGAGACCTGGGAGGAGGCGCGCCTGGCGATGCTACAGGCCGTGGTCGATCAGCACGACATCACCCTGCAGGTCGCCAACGGAGCGCAGGAACGCCGCATCGACCTCAAGCTCAATGACCAGACCGCCCTCAAGCACGAAACCGATCTGATCCGGAATCTCGGCATGGTGCCGTTTTACGCCGCCAACCCTTACATCGCCGGCGTCGAGGCCGGCGGTGCCGCGGCCAAGGCCGGCCTGAAAAAAGACGACCGCGTGCTCGAGATCGACGGCCGGCCGGCCGTGTCCGTGCCGCATTTCATCGACGTGATCCGCCAGAATCCGGACAAGACGCTGCAACTGCTGATCCTGCGGGACGGCGCACGACAGACCCTGCCGATCACGCCCGGGCAGGCCGAGCGCAAGGGCCAGGTCGAAGGCTACATCGGCGCCAAGGTGGGCGCCTACGTTTCCCAGGCGATGCGCGAGGAGGTGTCGACCATCGTGCGCAAGGGGCCGGTGGACGCCCTGGGCGCGGGCCTGACCCGAACCTGGGCAATGTCGTCGCTGACCGTGCAGATGTTCTGGAACCTTCTCAAGGGCGACGTGTCCATCCGCAATATCAGCGGCCCGATCACCATCGCGGAATACGCCGGCATCTCGGCCAGCATCGGCATCTCGGCGTTTTTGTCTTTCCTGGCCCTGATCAGCGTCAGCCTGGGAGTGCTCAATTTGCTGCCAATCCCTGTACTCGATGGCGGCCATCTGTTGTACTACCTGATTGAATTCGTAAAAGGCAGCCCGGTCTCCGAAGAGGCCGAGGCCTTGGGACAAAGAATCGGGCTCGCTATTATCGCTGCGCTGATGGTGCTGGCGTTCTACAACGATTTATCCAGGTTGTTTCACTAAATGAGTCATCGCATACGACCGGACCTGGTCTGTATGGGCCTGCTTTTGCTGTCTACACCAGCGCTGGCCGACGGATTTCAGGTCAAAGACATCAAGATTGAAGGCTTACACCGCATCAGCGCCGGCACCGTCTTTTCCTATCTGCCGATTCAGGTGGGGGATACCTATGACGGCCAGAGCACCAAGATCATCGATGCGCTTTATCAGACCGGCTTCTTCAAGAACATCGAACTGCTGAAGCAGGACGATTCGCTGGTCATCAAGGTCGTCGAGCGTCCGGCCATCGACGAAATCAAGATCCACGGCAACAAGCTCATCGAAACCAAACAGCTGCAGGAATCGCTCAAGCAGGTCGGGATTTCGCGCGGGCGCACCTTCAATCGTGCGGTGCTCGATCGCCTGAAATCGGAGCTGCAGCAGGTTTACCTGTCGCGCGGCAAATACGACGTGCGCATCAAGACCAGCGTCAAGGACCTGCCGCGCAACCGCGTCAGCATCGACATCGACATCCACGAAGGCGCCACCGCGAAAATCAAGCGCATCAACATCGTCGGCAACCATTACTACAGCGAAGACGACATCAAGAACGAACTGGAAACCAGCGAAGGCTCGCTGTTCTCGTTCATCACCGGCAGCAACGACTATTCCAAGCAAAAACTGGCCGGCGACCTGGAACGCATCAAGTCGCTGTACCTCGACCACGGGTTCATCAATTTCAATATCAATTCCACCCAGGTTTCGCTGACGCCGGACAAGAAGGACATCTACATTACCATCAACGTGGACGAGGGCGATCAGTACCGCGTCAGCTCGGTGGGCTTTGCCGGCGATACCATCGTGCCGGTCAAGGAACTGCAGGCCATGTCCACCATCAAGCCCGGTGAGATCTTCTCGCGCAAGAAGATCAACGACCTGATCGAAAAAATCGAGGAACGGCTGGGCAACTACGGCTACGCGTTCGCCACCGTCAACCCAATTCCGACCATCGACAAAAAGAACAAGACGGTCGCCGTCACGCTGTACGTGGACCCCGGCCGTCGGGTGTACGTGAACCGCATCACCTTCCATGGCAATTACAAGACCCAGGACGTGGTGCTGCGCCGCGAGATGCGCCAGATGGAGGGCGCCTGGTACGACCGCGCCCAGATCAAGCGCTCCAAGACCCGTCTGCAGCGCCTCAGTTACATCGAGTCGGCCAACGTCAAGACGGTGCGCATTCCCGGCCGCGACGACGCCGTCAACCTGGTCGTCGACGTCAAGGAACGGCTGGCCAGCAGCTTCAGCGCCGGCATCGGCTATTCCGACAGCGAGGGCGTGATCTTCAACACCAGCCTGAGCTTCGGCAACTTCCGCGGAACGGGCAAGAACGTCGCCGTGTCGGTCAATACCAGCAAGGTCAACACGGTCTACAGCCTGTCGTACACCAATCCCTATTACACCCTGAACGGAATCAGTCGCGGGTTCAGCGTCTACTACCGCACGATCGACGCCGCGGCCGCGGGCGTGACCACCTACAGCGCGGACCGCTACGGCGGCAATCTGAACTACGGCGTCCCGCTTTCCGAGTTTGACAACTTCAACTTCGGCGTGGGCTTGCAGAACACCAAGGTCAAGACCGGTACCAATGCCTCCACCCAGGTACAGGATTACCTGCGTACCAATGGCAACGAATTCAACGAATACCTCATCAACGTGGGCTACACCCACGACAGCCGCAACCGTACCGTATTCGCCAACTCCGGGTTGCTGAGCACGACCGGCCTGAGCGTCGCCCTGCCGGGCAGCGACCTGGAATACTATAAGTTAAGCTTATACAATACTTACCATTATCCCCTAAGCGATAAAACAAGCTTATTCGCCAAGGGCAACATCGGCTACGGCAAGGGCTACGGCAAGACGACCACGCTGCCGTTTTTCGAAAAATACTATGCCGGTGGTGTAGGCACGGTGCGGGGTTACAAGGATAATAGCCTGGGCCCGCTGGACTCGAACGGAGATCCCTATGGTGGCGACCTGCGGACCACCTTTAGTACCGGGCTGTTGTTCCCGGTCCCGTTCAGCCAAAAACTGGATTCTGTGCGGATGAGCGCGTTCTTCGATGCCGGTAACGTATTCGCCAAACCGAAGGACTTCGAATTCAACCAGCTCAGGACCTCGGCCGGCATAGGGCTGATCTGGCTGTCTCCGATCGGGCCGTTGAATTTCAGTTTCGCCAGCGCGCTGAATGCGAAACCGGGTGATCATACTCAGAGTTTCCAGTTTACGATCGGTACCCAATTCTGATGGAGAGAGAATCATGAAGAAATGGCTGAGCTCGATTTTCATGGCGGCAATGCTGATGGTTCCGCTGGCTTCCCAGGCGGCCGACGCGAACCTCAAGATCGCCGTGGTCAATGTCTCTGAATTGATGCAGAAGTCCCCGCAGGCTCAGGCAGCGAACGACGCGCTCAAGCAGAAGTTCTCCGCTCGGGAAAGCGACCTGATGAAAAAGCGCCAGGCGCTTCAGAAGCTCAACGAGCAGATGAAGAACGAAGGCGATGTCATGTCCGCCAAGAAAAAGGAAAACCTGCAAAACGAGATCAACGACAAGTCACGCACCTTCAGCCGCGAACTGAGCGCCTTCCAGGAAGACTTCAACTCCGCCCGCAACGAGGCGCTGGGCAAGCTGCAAAAGCAGATATATAACGCCATCGTGCAGATCTCGGAGCAGGGCCATTACGACATCGTCCTGGCCAACAACGTGGTTTACGCCAGCAAACGCGTCGACATTACCAACGAAGTGCTCGACTACCTGAACAAAAACAAGAACAAAGACAGCAAATAAATACGAAAGAGCGGGGCAGATGGCATTGACCTTGGGGGAACTCGCTTCCCGTCTGGAAGCGAAGCTGATCGGTGATGCGCAGGAAACGGTGGACCACGTGGCCACCATCCAGAATGCTGCACCCGGCGCACTGACGTTCCTCAGCAACACCAAGTACCGCAAGCACCTCGAACACACGCAGGCCTCTGCGGTGCTGCTGACCGAGAAGGATGCGGGGCATTGCCGGATCAACTGCCTGGTCGTCTCCGACCCGTACGTCGCCTACGCGAAGGCGCTGCCGCTGTTGTACCCGCAGCCCGAATCGGCCGGAGGACAGCATCCGTCGGCCTTTGTCGACCCTGCCGCCCGTGTCGACGCATCCGCAACCGTCTCGGCGCACGCCGTGATCGGGGCTGGCGTGGTTGTGGCCGCCGGCGCCTTCATCGGCCCCGGCAGCTGCGTGCTCGAGAACGCCTCCATCGGCCGGGATACCCGGCTCGGCGCCAATGTCACGATCGGCGAGGACTGCCAAATCGGGACGGCCTGCCAGATTCACCACGGCGCGGTCATCGGCGCCGACGGCTTCGGCTTTGCCAACGACGGTGGGCAATGGATCAAGGTGCAGCAGATCGGCCGGGTCGTCATCGGTGATAACGTCGAGATCGGCGCCAACACCACTGTCGACCGCGGCGCCATCGATGATACGCGTATCGAGTCGGGTGTTAAGATCGACAACCAGGTCCAGATCGCCCATAACGTGGTGATCGGCGAAAATACCGCCATCGCGGCCGCAACGGCGATCGCGGGCAGCACGGTGATCGGCAAAAATTGCGCCATCGGCGGCGCGGTCGGTATCGTCGGCCACCTGAAAATCGCCGACGGCAGCGTCATCACCGGCATGTCGATGGTGACCAACTCGATCGAACGACCCGGAGTCTACTCCTCCGGCATGCCGGCCCAGGAAACGCGCGAATGGAAACGCACCATGGCGTGTATCAAACGGCTGAACAGCGCGCGTAAATCAGAACAATAACGCCCGAATACAGGATTTAGTGGACTTGTTGGATATTGGATCATGATGAACATCAATCAAATCATGGGGCATCTGCCTCACCGTTACCCCTTTCTACTGGTGGACAGGGTGTTGGAGTGCACGCCTGGCGAAACCCTGACCGCCATCAAGAACGTCAGCATCAACGAACCCTTCTTTCAGGGGCATTTCCCCATCAAGCCGGTCATGCCGGGTGTACTGATCATCGAGGCGATGGCCCAGGCCACCGGTCTGCTCGCGTTCAGGACCATGGACGACAAACCCAGCGAAAACTTCGTCTATCTGCTCGTATCGGTGGACAACACGCGCTTCAAGCGCCAGGTGGAACCCGGCGATCAACTGACGCTCAAGGTTCGCCTGATCCGTGTGGTCCGCGGCATGTGGAAATTCGAGGCCAGCGCGCTGGTGGACGGTGAACTCTGTGCCAGCGCCGAGCTGATGTGTGCCGGACGCGAGGTGGAGATGTGATTCACCCGACGGCGATCATCGATCCAGCCGCCGAGCTTGCAGAAGACGTATCGGTCGGCGCATACAGCATCATTGGACCGGGTGTCACCGTCGGCAAGGGCTGCGAGATCGGCCCGCATGTCTCCATCAAGGGGCCGACGCACATCGGCGAGAACAACCGGATATTCCAGTTCGCGTCGGTGGGCGAGGAACCGCAGGACCTCAAATACCGCGGCGAGGACACGCAGCTGGTCATCGGGGACAACAACGTCATCCGCGAATTCGTGACCCTGCATCGCGGCACGACCAAAGGCCACGGCAAGACCACCATCGGCAGCAACAACCTGTTGATGGCCTACGTGCACGTGGCTCACGACTGCGAGGTGGGCAACAACGTGATCTTCTCCAACGCCTCGTCCCTGGCCGGGCACGTGGTGGTCGAGGATCACGTCATCCTCAGCGGCTTCACCCTGGTCCACCAGTTCTGCCGCATCGGCGCGCATGCCTTTACCGGCATGGGCTCCGCCCTGAACCGCGACCTGACGCCTTACACCATGGCGTCAGGCAACTACGCGCATGCGGTAGGCATCAACAAGGAAGGGCTCAAGCGGCGCGGTTTCACCCCGGAAACCATCCAGGCCCTGCGCCGCGCCTTCAAGACGCTGATCCGCTGTACCGACCGGGCCGAGGCCCTGGAGGCGGTGCAGGAAGACGCCGCGAAATATCCGGAAGTGGGGCAGTTGCGCGACTTCGTGCTGACTAGCAACCGCGGAGTAATCCGTTAAAACGACAACCTGTTAGGTCAGCAGGCTCAGCGCGGCCGCCGCCGCGTTGCGGGCCCCTCCACCGCTGCCCAGACGCTCACGCACCTCCTGCAGCAGGGCACGGCGCTCGGCGTGATATGACTCGTCGCGCAGCAGTCTCAACACCTCGCTGCCCACGTTCCCGGCCGTGGCCCGGTCCTGTATGAACTCGGCCGCCATCTCCCGTCCGCCGATCACGTTCACCAGCCCCACGAAGGGGATGCGGATCAGCCGCTTGAACAGGAAATAGCTGAGCGGCGCCACCCGGTAGACGATAGCCATCGGCGTGCCCATCAGGGCGCATTCCAGGGTGGCCGTTCCCGATGCCACGATGGCGGCGCGCGCGATCTGCATCACGTCATAGGCGTGCCCCTCCACCAGAACGACCCGCTCCGGGTCCTCCAGGTGCGACACGATGAGCTCGCGTTCCAGCCCGGGCGCGATCGGCAATACGAACCGGCACCGCGGATCTTCCTTACCGATATGCGCCACCGCCGCGTTCATCAGCGGCATCAGGCGCGAGATCTCGCTTTTGCGCGAACCGGGCAGCAGGGCGACGACGGGCTCGTCGGCGTCCAGGCCCAGCATCTCGCGCGTGGCCTGCGGGCTCAGCCCCGCCTCGACGTGATCGATCAGCGGATGGCCGACGTATTCCACCGGCACATCGTGCTTGCGGTAGAAATCGGCCTCGAACGGGAACAGCACGCCCATGAGGTCGACCCGCTCCTTGATCTTGCGGACACGCTTTTCGCGCCAGGCCCACACCTGGGGGCTGATATAGAAGAACACCTTGATACCGAGCTCACGCGCCGTCTTGGCGAGCTTGAGGTTGAACTCGGCGTAATCGACCAGGATCAGCAGGTCGGGGGGATCGTCGCGCAGGGAGGACTGCAGCTGGCCCAGCACCTGCTTGATTTCGCGGTAATGGGCCAACACCTCCCACAGCCCGACCACGGCGAGCTTGGTGGAGTCGATCAGGATCTTGGCGCCGGCGGCGCGCAGCTGGCCGCCGCCCATACCGTAGACGTGCACGGCGGGATTGAGCCGGTACAGCTCGCGGACCAGGTTCGCCGCGTGCAGGTCGCCGGAGGCCTCTCCGGCGACGATCATGGCCCGCTTCACTGGATGGCTTCTTTGATCACCTCACAGATGGTGTCGATCTGTGAGTTCTCCAGTTCGGGGAAGATCGGCAGCGACAGGCAACGTGCGGCCACGCTCTCGGTCACCGGGAAGTTCTGGCCGCTGACCGTGTCCTGAAAGGCCTTTTGCTGATGCAGGGGCACCGGGTAGTAGATCGCCGAGGCGATCTCCTTGTCCGACAGCGCGGCCATGATGCGGTCGCGGCGGTCGCTGAGCAGGGTGTACTGGTGGAACACGTGAGTCCCGATGCCGTCCTCGTGCGGAGTGAGGATATCGGTGCCGACCAGGCCGTCGTTGTAGCGGTGGGCGACCCGGCGCCGCTCCTGATTGTAGCGGTCGATATGCTTGAGCTTGATGCGCAGCACGACCGCCTGCAGTTCGTCGAGACGGCTGTTGAAGCCAATCGTGTCGTGATAGTAGCGCTTGCTGCTGCCGTGGTTGCGCAGCATGCGCAGGCGCGCCGCCACCTCGTCGGACTGGCTCGTGACCAGGCCGCCGTCACCGACGCCGCCCAGGTTCTTGCTGGGGAAAAAGCTGAAGCAGCCCGCATCGCCGAAACCGCCCGTCATGCGATCCTTGACCGCCGCACCGAAGGACTGGGCGCAGTCCTCGACCAGCAGCAGGTCGTGCGCCTCGCAAAAGGCCTTGAGGCTGACGGTGTCCACCGGCTGCCCGAACAGATGCACCGGGATGACGGCCTTGGTCGCCGGGGTGAGGGCGGCCTCCAGCTGGTTCAGGTCGATGTTGAAGGTGCGCTCGTCGATGTCCACGAACACCGGCGTCGCGCCCACGTAGCGGATCGCCTCGGCGGTGGCGATGAAGGTGAACGGCGTGGTGATCACCTCGTCGCCCGGGCCCACGCCCAGCGCCACCAGCGCCAGGTGCAGGGCGTCGGTGCCGGAGGCGCAGCTCACGGCGTGATTCACACCCAGGTAGGCGGCGGTTTCGTTCTCGAATTCCTGTACGTTCGGCCCGAGGATAAAGTGGGTGTTCTCCAACGCCTCCAGTATGCCGGCGTCGATCTGGGCCTTGAGCTCGTGGTACTGCTGTTTGAGATCGACCATGGGGATCATGGCTGTAACCTCTATATAAAGTTGGAATCAGTTGAGACTGTTGGGGGATTGCGCGAGCAGGTCGGTGATACGCATCGCAGTTTCCAGCGCACGCTTGCCGTCCTCCCCGCTCACCGGCGGTGGGGTGCCGGTCCTGATGGCGTTCAGGAAGGCGAGAATCTCGCTGTTCAGCGCGTCGCTCTCTTCGTAAAAGGTCTCTTCGCTCTTGATCTCCGGCACGCCGGGGAACATCTCGCCCTCACCCTTGCGGTGGATGGTCAGGCCCTTGTTCTGGAAATCGATGGCGATGTACGCATCGCGCTGGAACAGGCGCATCTTGCGTTCCATCTTCATGCTGATGCGGCTGGCCGTGACGTTGGCCACGCAGCCGTTGGCGAATTCCAGGCGGGCGTTGGCGATATCGATGTCGCTGGACAGCACCTGCGCGCCGCTGGCCGCGATGTTGACCACCTCGGACTTCACGATATCCAGGATGATGTCGATGTCGTGGATCATCAGATCCAGCACCACGTTCACGTCGGTCGCGCGCGGCTTGAACGGCGCCAGGCGGTGCGACTCGATGAACATGGGTTCGGCCAACCGGTCGCCCAGGCCGAGGATGGCCGCGTTGAAACGCTCGAGATGGCCGACCTGCAGCACCAAGTTTTTCTGCGCCGCGATATCGACCAGCTCGCCGGCTTCCTCGGGAGTCACGGTAATCGGTTTCTCGACCAGCACGTGTGCGCCCGCCTGCAGGAAATCCCTGGCGACCTGGTGGTGCAGGGTGGTCGGCACGGCGATGCTCACCGCATCCACCTTGCCGAGCAGTTCATGGTAATCGGTCAGGGCCTGACAGCCATTCTCGGTGGCTACGCGCTGCGCGCTTTCCGGGTCTGCGTCGACCACCGCGACCAGTTCGGCATCGGGGGCGGCGGCGTATTTCTGGGCGTGGAATTTGCCGAGGTAACCTACGCCGACCACGGCGCATCGAAGTGCAGTCATCAGGCTTTGAATCCGGTCCATGCTGAATGGCGGCTAAGCCTAACATACTCAACGGCGCAAGAGAGGACGCCGCAGGCGCCTTGGTCTATCATGCCGCGATGACGCACACCGACCCGCCCCAGATCGAACTCGCCTTTTCCTCGCCTCGACTGGTCGCGGGAGTCGACGAAGCGGGCAGGGGGCCGCTGGCGGGCCCGGTCGTCGCCGGAGCGGTCATTCTCGATCCGGACGCACCCATCGAGGGGCTGGCGGATTCCAAAAAGCTCAGCGAACGCCGCCGCGAACGCCTGGCCGCCGAGATCGAGCAAAAGGCCCTGGCCTGGGGCCTGGGCTTTGCCGACGAACGCGAGATCGACGAGATCAACATCCTGCACGCCAGCATGCTGGCGATGCAGCGGGCCGTGGCCGAACTGAAGGTCGCGCCCGGACTGGCGCTGGTGGACGGCAACCGCTGCCCGGATCTGCCCTGCGAGACGCGCGCCATCGTCGGCGGCGACTCCACCGAAGCGGCCATCAGCGCCGCCTCCATCCTGGCCAAGGTCGCCCGCGACCGCTACATGCTGGAGCTCGACGGCCGGCATCCCGAATACGGCTTCGCCAGGCACAAGGGCTATCCGACCGCCGCCCACATCGAGGCCCTGGGCCGCCACGGCCCCAGCCCCTGCCACCGGCTCAGCTTCGCACCGGTGCGCCGCGCGGCGGGCAGATAACGCCCTGCAGCCGGCTCAGGCGGCCTGCGCCTGTTCGATGCGCTTTTCCAGATAGCCGGGCAGGATCGAGATCAGGCGCAGTCCCTTCTGCACATCCTTGTCGGACATCAGGTGCAACAGGCCGCGCCAGCCGCCGTAATCCTGATGATCCCCGGCGTGCTGGGCATCCTCGAACGCCTGCTCCGCACTCTTCATCATCTGCAGCGCCTTGCCGACCGACAGCTTGTCGGCATCGTGGACCACATCGCCCAGCAGGGCGACCAGATCCACGCTTTCCTCGACCCCGGCCAGCAGATCGCTGAGATCGCCCAGGCGGCGCAGGGTGCCGTTGCGATGCAGCTTGCCCAGGGTGGTGAGCAGATCGCCCAGCGCGGCGTCGGTCTCGTTCTGCTGCACGAACTCGGTGAGCTGCACGGCAAGCGCCGCGAGATCGCCGGCCAGGTGCTGGTCGATGAAGGCGCTGACGGCGCGCCACTTGACCATCAGC
>JARRKE010000009.1 GCA_037388465.1 Gammaproteobacteria bacterium | reverse complement strand
ACGCCTTCAACCGTTTTGTGGAACGTATTCAGGGACTGGTGGGCCAGGTGGCGGGTTCGACGGCGCAGCTGGCGGCCGCGGCCGAGGAGCTGTCCGCCACCAGCGAGGACACCAACCGTCACGTGCGCGAACAACAGACCGAGACCGAACAGGTGGCCGCGGCCATCAACGAGATGTCGGCGACGGTGCAGGAGGTGGCCAAGAACGCCGGCGAAGCGGCCGGTGCCGCGCAGCAGGCGGACGCCGAATCGAAACAGGGACGCGAGGTGGTCGAGGCGGCGGTTGCCGCCATTGATGCCCTGGCCACCGAGGTCGATCAGGCCGCGCAGGTGATCCAGGGCGTGAACCAGGACAGCGAGCAGATCGGGCGCGTGCTGGAAGTGATCAACGGCATCTCCGAGCAGACCAACCTGCTGGCGCTGAATGCCGCCATCGAGGCGGCGCGCGCCGGCGAGCAGGGCCGCGGCTTCGCGGTGGTGGCCGACGAGGTGCGCACCCTGGCGCGGCGCACCCAGGAGTCCACCCAGGAGATCCGCGAAATGATCGAGCGCCTGCAGGAAGGGGCGAAGAACGCCGTTACCGCGATGGAAAGTGGGCGCGGACGCGCCGGCTCCAGCGTCGAACAGGCGCGCCATGCCGGTCGGTCGCTGGCGGAGATTACCGATGCCGTCACCCGCATCAATGACATGAACGCCTTGATCGCCAGTGCGGCCGAGGAACAGTCGGCGGTGGCGGAGGAGATCAACCGCAACGTCACCACCATCAGCCAGGCGACCGACCAGACCGCGGCGGGTTCGCAGCAGACGGCGGCGGCCAGCGAACAGCTGGCGCGGCTGTCGGCCGAACTGCAACAGCTGGTGGGGCAGTTCAAGGTTTAGTTTTTTCATTTCATCGCCCTGCCCGGATAAGCCGGGCAGGGCGTTCTTCCTGGGCTGTTACTTCCTGGCTTTACCCGCCCGTCCGCTTCCCGGCGGACATGCATCGGGCGCATTTTCGTGTGCCCGTTCCTCAGTTTTGTTCTGTGGTTACTAAATGTTCAGTGGTTAAGGTCGATACAAAGTCTGGACCGTGCGTGTGAGTCCGGAACACATAGACCCATGACTTTCCATAACTAGAAGTTGATGCGCTGTACCGGGAGGGGGATAACGAAGATCCTCAAGGAGACAACCATGAACATCATGCCACGCACCATCACGGCAAAACTTTTAAGCGTCATCATTTTCGCCAGTGTACTTATGATCACCGCCCTGACGGTTTCCTTTGTCGGGCAACGTGTCGCCATGCAAGATTATCACCAGGGGATAAAGACCGACCTGCCATTGTTCACCGACATGGCCGCCATCAAGGCGAACAGCCTGCTTGCCGGCATGGCGATCCGTAACAAACTGCTCAATCACAACCTCGACCTGAACTGGGCCCAGGCCATGCAGACGGCGCTCGACAATCTGGACAAGTCCTATCACGACGCCGTCACCGTGACGCCGAAAGGAACGAGTATCCGTACCCAGCTCGATGATGTCGGTCCGCTGCTGGCCAAGGCGAAACGCGAACGACTGCAGGCCATGTCACTGGTGCAGAAAGGTCAGTATGACCAGGCCCAGCAGCTCCTGATGCACGATGCTCAGCCGGCATGGCATCAGGCACGCCTGGACCTGGACAAGATCGATGCGGAGCTCAAAACCCAGATGGCGGCGGACGACCACAATATGCGGACCGATTTCGAAGACTCCGCCTTCTGGAGTTCGTTGCTCAACGTGCTGGCGCTGGTGCTGGGCGGCGGGCTTATGGGCGTCACCATGTGGATGGTGGTGCGCCGCCTCAAGGGCGTGACGCTGATCATGGAAGATATTGCCGCCGGCGAGGGTGATCTCACCCAGCGCATGCCGCTCAAGGGCAACCGCGACGAACTCGACCGTCTGGGACATGCGTTTAATCAATTCGTGGAGCGTATTCATGCACTGGTGGGGCAGGTGGCCGGATCGACGGCGCAGCTGGCGGCCGCGGCCGAGGAACTGTCCGCCACCAGCGAGGACACCAACCGCCACGTGCGCGAACAACAGACCGAAACCGAACAGGTGGCCACGGCGATGAATGAGATGTCGGCCACGGTGCAGGAGGTGGCCAAGAACGCCGGCGAAGCGGCCGGTGCCGCACAGCAGGCGGATGCCGAATCGAAACAGGGCAGCCAGGTGGTCGATGCGGCCATTACTTCAATCGATATGCTGGCCGGCGAAGTGGAACAGGCCGCACAGGTGATCCAGGGCGTGAATCAGGACAGCGAGCAGATCGGGCGCGTGCTGGAAGTGATCAACAGCATCTCCGAGCAGACCAACCTGCTGGCCCTGAATGCCGCCATCGAGGCGGCGCGCGCCGGCGAGCAGGGCCGCGGCTTCGCGGTGGTGGCCGACGAGGTACGCACCCTGGCGCGGCGCACCCAGGAGTCCACCCAGGAGATCCGCGAAATGATCGAGCGCCTGCAGAGCGGCGCGAAGAATGCCGTTACCGCGATGGAAAGCGGGCGCGGACGCGCCGGCTCCAGCGTCGAGCAGGCACGTCATGCCGGCCAGTCGCTGGCGGAGATCACGCAGGCGGTGACGCGCATCAACGACATGAATGCGCTGATCGCCAGTGCGGCCGAGGAACAGTCGGCGGTGGCGGAGGAGATCAACCGCAATGTCACCACCATCAGCCAGGCCACCGAGCAGACCGCCGCGGGCTCGCAACAGACGGCGGCGGCCAGCGAACAGCTGGCGCGCTTGTCGGCCGAGCTGCAGACGCTGGTCGGGCATTTCAAGGTCTAGGCCGCGGAGTTTTGACGTCGAAGGTCCGGCACCCCGTCACGAGGTGCCGGCTTCTTGACGCGGCAAGCAGCGAATTAGTAAATAACCGCAATAAAACAAACAGTTGCGAGATTGGCCCGCTCTTTGCTTTTAACCGTTGCAACAGTCACAACGGAGATCAGCAATGGCGGAAGCACCTGCCAAAGAAGGCTCGAAATTAAAGAGCATCATCCTTATCGCCATCATCGTGGTCCTGCTGCTGGTGATCGCGGTGGGCGCTACCCTGTTCTTTACCGGAGCCCTCTCCCACGATAAAGCGGCTCAGGATAAGGCTGCCGGCAAACCGGCCGGCGAGAAGACTGTCGAGCCCCAAAAGCCCCCGCTTTATCTGTCCATCACGCCCGCGCTGGTGGTCAATTTCCAGAATCCCCAGCAGGCGCGGTTTCTGCAGGTCGGTATCGACGTCATGGCGCGTGACCAGAAGATCCTGGACGCGGTCAAGCAGAACATGCCGGCCATCCGCAACCGCCTGATCATCCTGCTCAGCGCCCAGAAGTATGCGGACATCAATTCTCCGGCCGGCAAGGAGCATTTGCGTAAGCAGACCCTGCAGAGCATCAACGATGCGCTCAAGGAGTCCGGTGCCAAGGAACAGGTCGAGCAGGTCTATTTCACCAGCTTCGTGATGCAGTAATCAGACTCATGGCCGGCAGCGAAGTCTTATCGCAGGATGAAATCGACGCCCTCTTGCACGGCGTCGACAGCGGCGACGTCGAAACGGGCGAGATCAATACCCCGACGGATGTGGCGCGTTCTTACGATCTGAGCAGCCAGGAGCGCATCGTGCGCGGGCGCATGCCCACCCTGGAGATGATCAACGAACGCTTTGCCCGCCTGCTGCGCATCAGCCTGTTCGATCTGTTGCGGTTCACCGCTGAGATCAGCGCCAACAGTATCCGTATTCAAAAGTTTTCCGAATACGTGCACAGCCTGTTCGTGCCGACCAATCTGAACCTGGTGCGTATCCGGCCCATGCGCGGCACGGCACTGTTCGTGCTCGATCCGCAGCTGGTTTTCATTCTGGTGGACAACTTCTTCGGCGGCGGCGGTCGGTTCAAGGCCAAGATCGAAGGACGCGATTTCACGCCCACCGAAATGCGCGTCGTTCACAAGGTGCTCGAACTCGGTTTCGCGGACATGCAAAAGGCCTGGGCACCGGTCATGCCGCTGGAGTTCGAGTATCTGAACTCAGAGGTGAATCCGCAGTTCGCCAACATCGTCAGTCCCACCGAGGTCGTGGTGGTGTCCAGTTTTCACGTCGAGCTCGAAGGCGGCGGCGGTGACATCCACGTCACCATGCCGTACTCCATGATCGAACCGATGCGCGAGGTTCTCGATGCGGGTATCCAGAGCGACCGCTCCGACACCGATGTGCGCTGGCAGCGCTCGCTGCAGGACGACATCTACGATGCGCCGCTGGAGGTGGTTGCGCAATTGAACGAAACGCAACTCAGCCTGGATCAGGTCATGCGCCTGAAAAAGGGCGACATCATTCCGATCGATGCGCCGCACAAGGTCACGCTGCGCTCGAACGATCTGCCGGTTCTGCGCGGCGAGCTCGGCACGCATAACGATGCTTACGCCGTACGGGTAAACGAACACGTCAAACGCGGCTGAACAACGGCCGATGGAGCAGCACTTCATGACTACGGAAACCGATACCGACCAGCAGGAAGCAATGGGTGACGACTGGGCCGCGGCCATGGCCGAACAGACCTCCGCCGCGCAGCCTGGCCAGGAGGAGGCCGCCGATCAAAAGGGCGGGGGCGATTACGAAAAGGCCGAATTCGGCAATCTCGACGGCCAGCCGGCATCGGAGGCACCGGCCTCCGACGGCGAGGAGCGCGAGGTCGAAATGGACATCATCCTTGACGTCCCGGTGGTGGTGTCGATGGAGATCGGGCGCACCCGCCTGCCGATCAGGAATCTGCTGCGCCTGAATCAGGGCTCGGTGGTGGAGCTCGACCGCCTGGCTGGCGAGCCGTTGGACGTGCTGGTGAACGGCACCCTGATCGCCCACGGGGAAGTGGTGGTGGTCAATGAAAAATACGGCATTCGGCTGACCGACGTGATCAGCCCTGCCGAGCGCGTGCGCAAGCTCAGGTGAGCGCCGTCATGCGACACGTCCTCGTGCGCCGCTCCCGAACCGCCCGACTGATATCCGTGGCGTTCATGGGGCTGTGGCCGGCATCCGTCTGGGCGCAGGACGCTGCCGTCAAACCCGGCGCGCTGCCCGCCGTGGGCGGCCCCGGTGGCGCGTTCATGCTGCAGTTCGCGCTGGGCTTCATCGTCGTGATCGGCGCCATCCTGCTGCTGGCCTGGATGATGAAACGCGTGCAGGGATTCCAGGGCGGCGCCCAGGGGCGGCTGCGCATTCTGGGCGGGATCTCGCTGGGCACGCGCGAGCGTGCGGTGTTGATTCAGGTGGGCGACGAGCAGGTGCTGCTTGGCGTCGCCCCCGGGCGGGTGTCGCGCCTGCATGTACTCGCCGAGCCCCTGCCGGTCGATTCGCCCCGGGGCGGCGAAGCGGCGGGATTCGCCGAACGGCTCAAGACCGCATTGGGTCGGAGGGCCGTTTCATGAAGCGCGTGATCTGGCTGCTTGCGGGCATCCTGCCGTTGCTGCCGGGTCTGGCCGCGGCCGCGCCGGGGAACATACCGCTGTTGACCGTCACCCCGGGCGGGCACGGCGGCGAGACGTATTCGGTGAGCCTGCAGGTGCTGGCGCTGATGACGGTGCTGAGCTTCCTGCCCGCCGTGCTCATCATGATGACTTCCTTTACCCGCATCATCGTGGTGTTGGCGATACTGCGCCAGGGTCTGGGCACCACCCAGACGCCATCCAATCAGGTGCTGCTCGGCCTGGCGCTTTTTTTGACCTTTTTCGTCATGTCTCCGGTGTTCAACCAGACCTATCGGCAGGCCGTGCAGCCCTATCTGCAGGGCAAGCTGTCGGTGCAGAGCGCCCTGCAGACCGGGGAGCGGCCGTTTCGCACCTTCATGTTGAACCAGACGCGCGAAAGCGATCTGGCCATGTTCGCGCGTATCGCCGGGCACGGTAAGTTCAACACGCCCAAGGACGTGCCGTTTTCCCTGCTGGTGCCGGCATTCGTGACCAGCGAGCTGAAGACGGCCTTCCAGATCGGTTTTCTGATCCTGATCCCGTTTTTGATCATCGACCTGGTGGTGGCCAGCGTACTGATGTCGATGGGCATGGTGATGCTCTCGCCCATGCTCATTTCCCTGCCGTTCAAGCTCATCCTGTTCGTCCTGGTCGACGGCTGGTCGCTGGTGATGGGCTCGCTGGCTTCGAGTTTTTATCACTGATTGGAGCACCGATATGCTGGGACCCGACGCGATACTGGAAATCGGCAAGCAGGCGATGAAGGTCACCATGATGCTGGCCTCGCCTCTGCTGCTCACCGGGCTGGCGGTCGGCGTGCTGATCGGCATGCTGCAGGCCGCGACGCAGATTCAGGAAATGACCCTGAGCTTCATTCCCAAACTCATCGCCATGGCGGCGGTGCTGTTCCTCACCGGCCACTGGATGCTGGATCTCGCCGTGAGCTATACCCGGCAGCTGATCACCAGCATCCCGGGACTGATCAGCTAGGCCTGCCCATGACGTTGTCGGCGGATCAACTGACGGGCTGGATGGCGGGCCTGTACTGGCCGTTCATCCGCATCGCCGCCATGCTGGTGGCCGCGCCGCTGTTCGGCGCGCGCACCGTGCCGGTCCGCGTGGTCATCGCGCTCGCCCTGGTGCTGACCTGGGCGATCCATGATCTGATTCCGCCGGTACCGTCGATCGATCCGTTCAGTCTGTCGGGCCTGCTGGTGACGGGCTATCAGGTGCTGATTGGCGCGGCCATGGGGTTCGTGCTGCACATGGTGTTCAGCGCGCTGGTCATGGCGGGGGAGGCCGTCGGCCTGAGCATGGGGCTGGGCTTCGCCACCCTGGTCGATCCGCAGAACGGCGTACAGGTGCCGGTGGTCAGCCAGTATTACCTCATTCTCGGCACGCTGCTGTTTCTCGCCCTCAACGGGCATTTGTTTCTGATCGAGATGGCGGCGCGCAGTTTTCGTTCCCTGCCGGTCGGCACGCCCGGGCTGAACGGCGAGGTCTTCTGGCAGGTCGCACGCTGGGGCGGGCAGATGTTCGCCGCGGGTCTGCTGGTGGCGCTGCCGGCCGTGGCTTCGCTGTTGCTGGTGAATCTCGCCTTCGGCGTGATCACCCGCGCGGCGCCCCAGCTCAATATCTTCGCGGTCGGTTTCCCCATCACCCTGGTGATGGGATTCGCGCTCATCCTGCTCAGCCTGCCCACCCTGGTGCCACGCTTCGGCAGTCTGCTGACCAACACCTTCGAACTCATGGGCCGCGTGGCGGGGATGTGACATGGCGCGCGACGATTCGCAGGAACGTACAGAACAGGCGACGCCCAAACGGCTCAAGGAGGCGCGTGAAAAAGGCCAGATCGCCCGTTCACGCGAACTCAACACCATGGCCATCACCCTGGCCGCGGCGGGCACGGGCCTGATGCTGGGTCCCGCCATCCTGGGCCGGTTCGCCGACCTCATGCAGAGCTGGCTGACGCTGGACCGGGCCCGCGCCCTGGACAGCGGCGGGTTGTACGGTGCCCTGACCGGGGCCATCTGGCAGGCCCTGTGGGCGGTGGCGCCGCTGTTCGCGGCGGTGGCCGTAGCGGCCCTGGCCGCCTCGGTGGCTCTGGGCGGACTCAATTTCAGCACCGAGGCGCTCGGCTTCAAGTGGGAACGTCTCAATCCGCTCAAAGGCCTGGGGCGCGTGTTTTCCGCCAACGGATTGATGGAGCTGGGCAAGGCGCTGGTCAAGTTCCTGCTGGTCGGCGGGGTGGCGGTGCTGCTGCTGTGGCACGAGATTCCCACATTGCTCGGCCTGGGGGCGGCACCGCTGTTGCCGGCCCTGAACCAGATGGGTCATCTGGTCGGCTGGTCGTTCCTGGTCCTCAGCGCGACCCTGGTGATCATCGCCGCCGCGGACGTGCCGTTCCAGCTCTGGCAGCACGCCAAGCAGCTGCGCATGACCCGCCAGGAGATCCGCGACGAATTCAAGGAAACCGACGGCCAGCCCGAGGTCAAGAGCCGCCAGCGCGCATTGCAGCGCGAGATGGCCCAGCGCCGCATGATGGAAGAGGTGCCCAAGGCCGACGTGGTGGTCACCAACCCGACGCATTACGCGGTGGCGCTGCGTTACGACGGTGAAAGAATGAGTGCGCCGCGCGTGGTCGCCAAGGGCGCCGACGAAGTGGCGGCGCGCATTCGCGCGGTGGCGCGCGAACATGACGTGACGCTGTATTCGGCACCGCCTCTGGCGCGTGCCATTTATTTCCATACCCGACTGGGCGAGGAGGTGCCGGCGGCCCTGTACGTCGCCGTCGCCCAGCTGCTCGCCTACATCTACCAGCTCAAATCCGGCGACGCCGAACCCGGCGTGGAACTCGACCTGCCGGTGCCGGATGACATGACCCGTTCCCCTGACCGACGCGAGGCCGACTGATGGCGCAATCCGGAGATATCGGCGTGATGCAGAACCTGCGCGGCATCTCGCGCTTCGGCCTCGGCGTGCCGCTGCTGCTGGTCGCGCTGCTCGGCATGGTCACCCTGCCGTTGCCGCCGTTCGCGCTGGACGTGCTGTTCACCTTCAACATCGCCCTGTCGATGATGGTGGTGCTGGTCACGGTTTATACGCGCCGCCCGCTCGACTTCGCCGTATTCCCCACCGTGCTGCTGGTGGCGACCCTGCTGCGTCTGGCGCTTAACGTCGCCTCCACCCGCGTGGTGCTGCTGAATGGTCACACCGGTACGGGCGCCGCCGGTCGGGTCATCGAGGCCTTCGGCGATTTCGTGGTCGGCGGCAACTACGCCGTCGGTCTGGTGGTGTTCGCGATTCTGGTGGTCATCAATTTCGCGGTGGTCACCAAGGGCGCCGGGCGTGTCTCCGAGGTGTCGGCGCGCTTCACTCTGGACGCCATGCCCGGCAAGCAGATGGCCATCGACGCCGATCTCAACGCCGGCATCATCTCTCAGGAGGAGGCGCGGGCGCGGCGTGAGGACGTACGCAACGAGGCGGACTTCTACGGCTCCATGGACGGCGCCAGCAAGTTCGTGCGCGGCGATGCGGTGGCCGGCATCATCATCCTGTTCGTGAACATCATCGGCGGCCTGAGCGTGGGCATGCTGCAGCACGGCATGAGTCTGTCGGCCGCCGCGCAGAACTACGTGCTGCTCACCATCGGCGACGGTCTGGTCGCACAGATTCCCTCGCTGCTGCTGTCCACCGCCACCGCGATCATCGTGACCCGCGTGTCCTCGGAGCAGGACATGGGACAGCAGGTCATGAGCCAGCTGTTCGCCTCGCCGCGCGCGCTTTATATAACGGCCGGCGTGCTGTCCTCCCTGGGGCTGGTGCCCGGCATGCCCAACCTGGTGTTTCTCGGCCTGGCGGCCCTGTTCGCCGGCTGGGGCTACTGGGTTTCCAATCGTCCCCAGGAGGGCGAGTTGGTGGAGGCGGAGACCGATCTGATGCCGGACGACACGCGTCCGCGCGAGCTTTCCTGGGACGACGTGCCGCCCGTGGACATCGTCGGCCTGGAGGTCGGTTACCGCCTGATCCCGCTGGTGGATCAGGCGCAGGGCGCGCCCCTGCTGACCCGTATCAAGGGCGTGCGTCGCAAGCTGTCGCAGGAGCTCGGGTTCCTGGTGCACGCGGTGCATATCCGCGACAACCTCGATCTCACTCCCAATGCTTATCGCATCAGCCTGATGGGCGTCCCCGTCGGCGAGGCGGAGATCTATCCCGAGCGCGAGCTCGCCATCAACCCGGGACAGGTCAGCGGCCCGCTCGACGGCATCGCCACCCGCGATCCCAGCTTCGACCTGGAGGCCGTGTGGGTGGAACCGGGCATGCGCGATCAGGCCCAGGGCATGGGATACACCGTGGTCGATCCCGCCACGGTGATCGCCACCCACCTCAGCCAGATACTCCAGGCCCACGCCCACGAACTGCTCGGCCACGAGGAGGTCCAGCAACTGCTCGACATCCTCTCGCGCAGCGCACCCAAGCTGGTGGAGAACCTCACGCCCAAGCCTTTGCCGCTGGGCGTGGTGCTCAAGGTGATGCAGAACCTGCTGGCCGAAGGCATCCCCGTGCGCGACATGCGCACCATCGCCGAATCTCTGGCGGACCAGGCCACCAAGAGTCAAGACCCCGACGTTCTCACCGCCGGTGTGCGCGGCGCGCTGGCCCGCACCATTGTGCAAAAAGTCTTTGGTACCAGTGCCGAACTGCAGTTGATGACCCTGGATCCGTCTCTGGAACAGTTATTGCACAAGTCCCTCCAGGGCAGTGGCGGACTGGGTGTGGAACCGAATCTTGCCGAGCGCGTGCAACGCGCCGTGAGCGAGTCAGCCCAGCACCAGGAATTGACCGGAGAGCCCGCGGTACTGGTGGTGTCTCCGGAATTGCGCGCGCCCCTGGGCCGCTGGCTGCGACCGGTGGTCCGCGGGCTGCACGTACTGGCCTACACCGAGATTCCGGACAACAGGCAGCTGCGGGTCGTGGCTACCATCGGCGCGCAGAACGGTTTGGAATCGCCGGTCCGGGCCGCGGGCTGAGTGTGAATCGAGGGTATTGAAGTATGAAGATCAAACGGTTTGTGGCACAGGACATGCGGCAGGCGTTGCGCCTGGTGCGGGAGTCCATGGGGCAGGATGCCGTGATTCTGTCCAGCCAGCGTTTGCCGGAAGGCATCGAGCTGGTGGCGGCGGCCGACTTCGATGCCGAACTGGTCAGCGAGATCGCGCGCAAGGTGGAGCCGGTGGTGGCACCGCCGGCCGCGCCCCGGGCGAGCGAACAACCGCAGCCACCCGCAGCGGCACCGCAGCCGGCGGCAGCCGTGGTCGCCGCCGCGATAGCGGAGCAGCAAAATCCCGAAGGGCAGTCGCTGAGCGAACTGCAACAGGAACTGCAGTCCATGCGCGGCCTGCTGGAAGGACATCTCGCGCGCATCGCCTGGGGCGAGTTCAATCGCCAGCATCCCCAGCAGGCGGAGCTGGTGCGCAAGTTCAAGCGCATGGGCATCGACGTCGGCGTCGCGCGCCAGATCGCCGCCGGCATTCCGGTGCTGGACAACCCGAGGCTGGCCTGGCGCACCGCATTGCATGGCCTGGCACGGCGCATGCGTTTCGCCGACGACCGCATCGCCAAGCAGGGCGGCATCTACGCCCTGGTGGGTCCCACCGGGGTGGGCAAGACCACCACGCTGGCCAAGCTCGCGGCACGCCACATCATCCACCACGGACGCAAGCAGATCGCGCTGGTTTCGATGGACGACTATCGCATCGGCGCGCAGTCCCAGCTGGCCACCTACGGTCAGCTGCTGGGCGTGCCGACCTATCACGCCGGCGACGTCAACGAACTGCGCCGGCTGCTGCCGGGGCTGGGAACCAAGCGCCTGATCCTGATCGACACCCCCGGCATGTCCCCCCGCGACGGCCGGCTGCTGTCCGACCTGGCGGGGCTGGCGGCGATTCCCCGACTGGATATCTGCCTGGTGCTGGCCGCCAACGCCGAACGCGATGTGTTGCGCCGGGCCCTGCAGAGCTTCAGCCAGGCGCCGCTGTATGGCGTGATCCTGAGCAAGCTGGACGAGGCGGAATCCCTGGGCGGGGCGCTGTCGTGTCTGATCGGTGCACGCCTGCCGCTGGCCTATCTGGGCACCGGCCAGCGCGTGGCGGAGGATCTGGAGCCCGCACAGGCACATGGCCTGATCGAGAGGGCGGTTTCGCTGGTCGAGCACCAGGCCGTCAGCAGTACGCGCAGCCCGCAACCACGAACCAAGAAGATGAGGATGCAACAGAATGCTTATGCCGAGTGATGCCACCAGCGAACAGGCCGAAGCACCCGGGCAATCCGCTGCCCAGCGTCCGGTCCGTGTTGTCGCCGTCACCAGCGGCAAGGGCGGGGTCGGCAAGACCAACGTTTCGGTCAATCTGGCGGTGGCGCTGGCCGGCCAGGGCAAACAGGTCATGCTGCTGGACGCCGACCTGGGGCTGGCCAACATCGACGTGGTCCTCGGCCTGCAGCCGCGCGCCAATCTTTCCCACGTGCTCAGCGGCGACTGCTCCCTGGAGGAGGTCATGGTCGAGGGGCCCCTGGGCGTGCACATCATCCCCGCGGCCTCGGGCATCTCGCGCATGGCCAAGCTGTCGATGGCCGAGCACGCGGGCCTGATCGGCGCCTTCAGCCATCTGACCACGCCGCTGGACGTGCTGGTGGTCGACACCCCCGCCGGGATCGCGGACGACGTGGTCAGTTTCAGCCGCGCGGCCCAGGAGGTCGTGGTGGTGGTATGCGACGAGCCGGCCTCGATGACCGACGCCTATGCGCTGATCAAGGTACTGAGCCGGGAACAGAACATCGGGCGCTTCCACATCCTGGCCAACCGGGTCCCGGGCGAGGCGGACGGCGTCGCCCTGTTCCGCAAGATGGCGGCGGTATGCGGCCGGTTCCTGGACGTGACCCTGGATTACATGGGGGCGGTCCCGGAGGACACGTACCTGCGCCGTGCCGTACAGCGTCAGGGCGCGGTGGTGGAGCTTTATCCCGGCAGTCAGGCGGGCAAGGCATTTAAGAAATTGGCGGCAGTGGCCGATAACTGGCCTAGACGCGGCGGATCAAGCGGTCACCTCGAGTTTTTCCTCGAGCGCGTGGTCCGGCCGGCGGCTGCAGCCGACGGTTTATGGGCGGATTGACCATGTACCAGGCAGCAGAGCGAAACGATCTGGAGCTGTTGGTCGCCGAACACGCCGCACTGGTGAAGCGCATCGCTTATCACCTGCTGCCGCGTCTGGCGTCCAACGTGCAGGTGGATGACCTGATTCAGGCGGGCATCGTGGGACTGATCGAGGCCGCGAAGCGGTTTCGCCCCGACCAGGGCGCGAGCTTCGAGACCTACGCCGGGATCCGCATTCGCGGCGCCATGCTGGACGAGGTGCGCCAGCACAGCTGGGGGCCGCGCTCGGCGCATCGCAAGGCCCGGGCGCTGAACGAGGCCATCCGCAAGGTGGAGGCGAATCTCGGCCGGGCGGCGCGGGATGCCGAGGTGGCGGCCGAACTGGGGCTGTCGCTGGAGGAGTACTACCAGTGGGTGCAGGCGTCGGCGAGCTTCCAGGTGTTCGGTTTCGAGGACGTCGACGAAGAGCCGCGCGGCGACAGTGTGCAGAGCGAGTCGGCCGAGATGGCCGGACCGCTGAGCCGGCTGATGGACGGTGATTTCAAGGACAGCCTGGCGGAGGCGATCGCCGGACTGCCGGAGCGGGAGGCGCTGGTCCTGTCGCTCTACTACGGAGATGAATTGAATCTGCGTGAAATCGGGGAGGTGCTCGGGGTGACCGAGTCGCGGGTTTCGCAGATTCACAGCCAGGCGCTCGTGAGGCTGCGGGCGCGGATGAGTAATTGGCGGGAATAGGCCTTCCGCCTCAATGCAATGATTCGAGGAGCGTGTTGTGCTGAATAAAGAGATGCAGATCCTCATCGTGGACGATTTCTCGACGATGCGACGCATTATCAAGAATCTGCTGCGGGAGCTCGGTTTCAACAATACGTCGGAAGCCGACGACGGCAGTACGGCGCTGCCCATGCTCAAAAGCGGCAAGTTCGATTTTCTGGTCACCGACTGGAACATGCCCAACATGCCGGGCATCGAGTTGCTGAAGGCCGTGCGCGGCGACGCCGAACTGGCGCATCTGCCCGTGCTGATGGTGACGGCCGAGGCGCACCGCGATCAGATCGTCGAGGCCGCCCAGGCGGGCGTCAACGGCTATGTAGTCAAGCCGTTCTCCGCCGAAACGCTGAAAGAAAAAATCGAAAAAATATTTGAACGGCTGGATGGCTGAGAGGAGGCCCGGTGGAGGAGCAAGCTGGGATGGACCCGCTTTCCGCAACCATGCGGGAGGCGGGAGAAGGGGATGATGCGCGCATCGAACTGGCGCTGTCCCTGATCGACGCCCTGCGGGTGGGAGACGAGCCGGAGGTTTCACGGCTGCTCGATGCCCTGGGCGCACGTCACGAACGCAGTCTGTTCGACGAACTGGGGCGGCTGACCCGCCAGCTGCACGACGCGCTCAACAGTTTTCGTCTCGACCCGCGTGTCGCGGGACTTACCGAAAAAGATATACCGGACGCTAAAGAACGGCTGGGATATGTCGTTACTCTGACAGAGCAGTCGGCGAACAAGACGCTGAATGTCGTCGAGGACGTCATGCCGCGGATCTCCGACCTCAAGGAACGTGCAGCGAACCTGGGCGCTACCTGGCAACGGTTCATGCGCCGCGAGCTGCCGGTCGAGGCGTTCCGGGAATTCACCGGCGACCTGAATGCGTTTTTGAACGATATCGAACGGGAGTCCGGCACCATCGGTGGTCAATTGTCGGAGATCATGCTCGCACAGGACTTCCAGGACATTACCGGCCAGGTGATTCGCCGGGTCATCGAACTGGTGCAGGAAGTCGAGACCCAACTGGTGAACCTGATCCGCGGCGTCGGCGCCTACATGAGCAAAACCGACAACGTATTGGCGCATGACACCGAACAGGCGTCACTGCCGGTGAACGGTCTGGGGCCGGTGGTGCCCGGTGTCGATCAGAACAACGTGGTGAGCAGTCAGGACGAAGTCGACGATCTGCTCTCGAGTCTGGGATTTTAGGAGACGGCAATGGGATTCGGTGCTGATGACGAGTTGATGCAGGACTTTCTGGTCGAGGCCGGCGAACTGCTGGACGCGCTGGGCGAACAGCTGCTGGAACTCGAGCGCAGCCCGAACGATCCCGAACTGCTCAACGCGATCTTTCGCAGTTTCCACACCATCAAGGGCGGTGCCGGGTTTCTCGAACTGACGGCGCTGGTCGACGTCTGCCATCGCGCCGAGGATGTCTTCAATCAGCTGCGCCAGGGCGAACGCGCGGTCGACAGCGAGTTGATGGACACCATGCTGGTGGCGCTGGATCACCTGAACGCCATGTTCGGCACCCTGCGTGCCGGCGATACGCTGGAACCGGCGGATGCCGGGCTGATGATGCGTCTGGACGGGCTGGCACAGGGTGAGGTCGCCGCGAACAACCCCTCGCCGGCACCGGTCGCCGAGCCGGAAGTCCCCGTCGAGTCGCCCGCCGTGCCGGTGGTGGCGCAGGATCCGGTCGACGCCGAATTCGACATGCTGCTCGACGCGGCCAGAGACGGCCTGCAGGATGCAGGCGGCGACAAGGAAAAGATCACGGATGAGGAATTCGAGACGCTGCTCGATGATTTGCACGGTGCCGGCAAACACGGCGGCGTACCGGCATCGGCGCAGGATGCGGCGGACGCTGCCGCCCCGGCCGAAATTTCGGAACAGGAATACGCGGACCTGCTGGTAAGCATTGATGAAACGGGCGTCGATGCCGGGGTGGCAGCGAGCCCTGCAGCGTCAGCCGTCACGCCGGCGGTCGCCGAAAAGAGCGCACCTGCGGGCGACGACAAGATCACCGAAGACGAATTCGAGGCATTGCTCGACCAGTTGCACGGCACGGGCAAGGGTCCCGGCGCAGCCGAAACCGCGGCAGCCAAGTCCGTCCCCGCGGAACAGGTGCCGACGGGCGCTGCCGAGACTCAGGGCAAATCCGAACAATCCGACAAATCGAAAAACACGGCCGGCAAAAAACCGGCAAGCGAAAAGCCGAGCGCCGAGGTGCATTCCATTGCCGAACGGCCTGCCGCAACCGCGCCGGCTGCCGCCGCACCACCTGCGCACGAAACGACGGTACGCGTCGACGTGCATCGCCTGGACGACATCATGAACCTGGTCGGCGAATTGGTGTTGGTCAGAAACCGTCTCATGACGCTGCACGCGAACAGCAAGGACGAGGCGGTGGTCAGCGCCATGTCGAGCCTGGAACTGGTAACCACCGATTTGCAGATGGCGGTGATGCGTACGCGCATGCAGCCGATCAAAAAGGTATTCGGCCGTTTCCCGCGCGTCGTGCGCGATCTCGCGCGCAACCTGAACAAGGAAATCGAGCTGGAGCTCTACGGCGAAGAGACCGAGCTGGACAAGAACATGGTGGAGGCATTGGCCGATCCGCTGATCCACCTGGTGCGCAACGCCGTGGATCACGGCGTCGAAATGCCCGACGAACGCAGGAAAAAGGGCAAGCCGGCGACGGGACGCGTCACGCTGTCGGCCTCGCAACAGGGCGATCACATCCTGTTGTCCATCACCGACGACGGCAAGGGCATGGACCCGGTGCAGTTGCGCAAGAAGGCCGTGGAAAAGCGGTTGATGGACGAGGAGACCGCCCAGCGCCTGAGCGATACCGAAGCGTTCGATCTGATCTTCCAGCCGGGGTTTTCCACCAAGGAACAGGTGTCGGACGTGTCCGGACGCGGGGTCGGGATGGACGTGGTCAAGACCCATATCTCCGACCTCAACGGCATTATCGAAATCGATTCGGCGCTCGATGAGGGCACCACGATTCGTGTCCGCATGCCGTTGACGCTGGCCATCGTGCCGACACTCATGATCCGGCTGGCCAACCGGCCCTTCGCCATTCCGTTGAGTGCGATTTCCGAGATTCTCGATCTCGATGTCAGTCAGACCAAGCGCGTCGAACAGCGCGAGGTCATGGTGGTGCGCGGCGGTGCGCTGCCGCTGGTACGTCTGGCGGAATGGCTGGGTATCCGCGGCCAGGCCCGGGTGGAGACCCCGCAGCATGTGGTGGTGGCCATGGTGGGTGCGCGCAAGGTGGGCTTCGTCGTGGACGAATTGCTGGGCCAGGAAGAGGTGGTGATCAAGCCGCTGGCGGCCGGGTTGCTGAACGTGCCGGGTTATGCGGGGGCGACCATCACGGGCGACGGCAAGCTGGCCCTCATCCTGGACCTGGCCGGGCTGCTACGCGCCCACGACATGGCGGCCTGAGCCAATGCAGTCCCTGGATATCAGAGAACCGGAATGACGATACGCGTATTGGTCGTCGATGACTCGGCATTCTTCCGCCGCGCGATCAGCGGCATGCTCGAGCAGGATGCCCATATCGAGGTCGTGGGCGTGGCTACCAACGGGCGGCAGGCCGTGGAGCAGTCCCAGGCCCTGAAGCCCGACCTCATCACCATGGACATCGAAATGCCGGAGATGGACGGCATTTCCGCCGTGCGCAGCATCATGGCGCACAACCCCGTTCCCATTCTGATGTTCTCCTCGCTGACGCACGAGGGGGCACAGGCGACCCTGGAAGCGCTGGACGCAGGTGCTGCGGACTTTTTGCCCAAGCAGTTCGATCAGGTCGCGCGTGAGCGCGACGAAGTGGCGCGCATACTGTCGCAGCGCGTCAGGGCGCTCGCGCGCCGGCATCATCCCGTCGCGTCGCCGGCGGCGCCGGCCGGCGATGCAAGACCCGCCCCGGCGACACCTCGCCACGGCAGGCTCGATGCCTGCCGCCTGGTGCTGATCGGCACGTCGACGGGCGGTCCGGTCGCATTGCAAAAGGTGCTTACCGAACTGCCCGCCGGTTTTCCGCGCCCGCTGGTGCTGATCCAGCATATGCCCGCCTCCTTTACGCCGGCCTTCGCCCAGCGCCTCGACAACCTGTGCGCCATCGAAGTCCGCGAGGCGGGGGATCACGACGCCCTGGAACCCGGCGTGGCGCTGCTGGCGCCCGGCGGCATGCAACTCGCCGTCGAGGCGACGCGCGCGGGGCTGGTCGCCCGCGTGGGCGAAAGCCCGCCCGAGATCAATTACCGCCCCAGCGTCGATATCGCCTTTTCGAGCGCCGAGCGCGCCGGTCCCGGCAAAAACCTCGGCATCGTGATGACCGGCATGGGCGCGGACGGGCGCGAAGGTGCGCGCCTGATGAAGCAGCACGGGTCGGTGGTCTGGTCCCAGGACCAGGCCAGCTCCACCGTTTACGGCATGCCCGCGGCGGTCGCCGAGGCCGGCCTCAGTGACCGGGTGCTCGAACTGAATGCAATCGGTCCCGAACTGGCGCGGAGTTTCTGAGCATGGATTTTCTCACCCTGCTCGGAATCGCCGTCGCGCTTGCCGCGATACTGGGCGGCAATTTCATCGAGGGCGGACACCTCGACTCGCTGCTGCAATTCACGGCCTTTCTGATCGTGATCGGCGGCACGCTGGGCGCCGTCATGCTGCAAAGCCCGATGAAGGTGTTCCTGCAGGCATTGAAGATGGGATTGTGGGTGCTGATGCCGCCGCGCGTAAAACTCGATCAGCAACTTCAGAACCTGCTGGAATGGGCGCAGACCGCACGCAAGGAGGGGCTGCTCGGACTGGAGCAGACCGCCGACGAATTAACTGAACCGTTTGCGAAAAAAGGTCTTCAGCTGCTGGTGGACGGGCGTGAGCCCGAGGCGATACGCAACATCCTGGAAGTCGATATCGAGGTTTTCGAACATCGGCTGACCCAGGCGGCCAAGGTGTACGAAGCGGCGGGCGGCTATGCGCCGACCATCGGCATCCTGGGCGCGGTCATGGGGCTGATCCACGTGATGGAGAACCTGGCCGATCCGTCGAAGCTGGGCGCGGGAATCGCCGTGGCCTTCGTGGCGACCATCTACGGCGTCGGTTCGGCGAATCTTTTTTTGCTGCCGATCGCCAACAAGCTCAAGGCGATCATCCAGACCCAGGTCAAGGGGCAGGAAATGATCATCGAAGGGCTCGCCGCGATCGCGGAAGGCGAGAACCCCCGTTCCATCGAAGCCAAACTCCAGGGCTATCTGCCTTAGTTACGCTGCGGGACGCAGCTTGGAAAAATCATGGCACGAAAGAAAAAACATGAAGAACACGAAAATCACGAACGCTGGCTGGTGTCCTATGCGGATTTCATCACCCTGCTGTTCGCGTTCTTCGTGGTGATGTACGCCCTCTCATCCATCAACGAAGGCAAGTACCGCGTGTTGTCGCAGTCGTTGATCGCGGCGTTTCATTCCGCGCCCCGTTCGCTGGAGCCGATCCAGGTGGGCAATGTCGAGGCTTCGGGTCCGCCCATGCAGAGTCCCGTGCAAAATTTCCCGGCACCGGTGCAGTTCAAGGGGCTGATCGAGGATGCCCCCGATCCGCGCCGTGACGCGATGGTGCGCGCCGAAGTCGCCGACCCCGACGAGCTCGCCGCCACCGAGGCCGCGATCCAGAAAATGGCGCAGGCGATTCGTACCAACCTGAAATCGATGATCGACGACAAGGTCATCATCGTGAAGCAGCACAAGCTGTGGATAGACATCAAAATCAACACCGACATTCTGTTCGGCAGCGGCAGCATCCGGCTTTCCCCCGTGGCGAGCCACATAATCGAAAACGTCACCCATACGCTGGCGCCGCTGCCGGCGCGCATCCAGGTGGAAGGTTTTACCGACAACGTGCCGATCGTCAGCCGCGAGTTTCCTTCCAACTGGGAGCTTTCGGCGGCGCGCGCGGCGTCCGTGGTCAGGCTGATGACCCAGTTCGGCGTGAACCCCGATCGCATGGCCGCCATCGGCTACGGGGAATACCGACCCATCGCCGGCAACGATACGGCTGAGGGCAGGGCGCAGAACCGGCGCGTCGACCTGGTCGTGCTGGCGGCATCCAAGGCCATGCAGGTGCCGGTCAAGCCGCTGCCGGATGCGTTGAATACGGCCGCCAATCAGGCGCCTGAGCCGGCGGGAGGTGGATGATGCAGATCTGGGCGGTATCCAATCAAAAAGGCGGGGTCGGCAAGACGACCACCACCGTCAGCCTGGGCGGACTGCTGGCCGGCCAGCGCAAGAACGTGCTCATGGTCGATCTCGATCCGCAGGGGTCTTTGACGAGTTATTTCGGCTTCAATCCCGAGGGCCGTGAAGACAGCGTCTATACCCTGTTTCAACAAAAGGTCCAGCAACAGACCGTCGACCCGCTCAGCATGGTCCGGCTGGTCGAGTCGGGCCTCTCGGTGCTGTGCGCCAGTACCGCCATGGCCACGCTGGACCGGCAGTTGGGTACCCAGGCCGGTATGGGCCGCGTCATTGCGGATGCCCTGGCCCTGTTGAAGGGCCGCTACTCCCATGTGCTTATCGACTGCCCGCCCGGGCTCGGGGTGCTCATGGTGAATGCACTGGCCTCCTGCCAGCATCTGCTGGTGCCGGTGCAGAACGAGTTTCTCGCCCTGAAAGGTCTGGAGCGCATGCTGCACACCCTCAAGATGGTGTCGCGCTCCCTGGGCCGTGAAATCCCCCTGACCATCGTGCCGACCATGTTCGACCTGAAGGAGCAGACGTCCGTCGACATGCTGCGTCAGCTGCGCCGGGATTATGCCGACCTGGTCTGGCCCGGGGCGATTCCCGAGGACGTGAAATTCAAGGAAGCGAGCCGCACGCGCCATCCGTTGACCACGCTGTATCCGCAGGCGAGAGGCAGCATGGCCTATGCGAAGTTGCTGGCCTGGCTGAACCAGAACCTCTCCACGCCAAGAGACGAGGTGATGCATGAAGCGATCTGAATCCGCACCGGGCGTTCTTAAACCACAGGAGCAGGCGCTGGATGGTTATCTGGACGACCTGTTGCTGGACGAGGGCGGATCCGCTGCGGCCGCACCGTCGGGCGACGCTGATGCCGGGACTGCGGCGGCGTCCCCGGGCGTGCCGGAAACGCAGTCCGCCGCCGCGCCGCCGCGCGCGCAGGACTGGCTGAGCGAACAGTCCGCGCAGGCACTGAATCATTACCACTACCAGATGATACGCGCGGGCACCCTTCGGCTGGCCGTGCAGCACCGCCGTGTCACCCGCATTCTTTCCACGGCGGCGGGCTTCGCGTTTTCATCCCGCCCCGGCTTTCCGCCGTGGTACCTGGGACAGCTGAAGCTCGAACCGAACGGTGTTGATTGTCTTGAACGTTCGATCGGCGTGATCGATGCCGCCAGGCTGATATTGCCGGACGACCTGCTGGGGCTGTGCCGGGCCCCGGATGCCGCCCCGGCGCACGTGCTGGTGATGGACGGCTGCTCCTGGGGGCTGGCCTGCGACGAGATCGACGAGATCCTGTCCCTGCCGGAGGAGGCCGTGCACTGGCGTACCCAGCGCACGGCACGCCAATGGCTGGCCGGCACGTCCCTGCAACATCGCTGCGCGATACTCGATCTGCAGCATCTCGCCGCCCTGGTCGACAACCTCATTGGGGTTGGCACATATGGTGCATACCCTGTATGGGTGGGTAACGCGGCGCGGCGGAAAATTGACGTTGAGGCAGTGCTAGGGAGAAGTGAATGACTGACGACAATCTGAATACCTCGGAGGCCCTGCAGTGCGTGACCTTCTCGCTCGGCGACGAGGTCTATGCGCTGGATGTGATGCGGGTGCAGGAAGTGCTGCGGGTCGGCGAGATCTCGCCCGTCCCCGGTGCGCCGGACTACGTGCTGGGCATCATCAACCTGCGCGGCAACGTGGTCACGGTGATCGACATGCGCCTGCGGCTCGGATTGCCGAATACGGAACCGACCCACCTGAGCCGCATCGTGGTGCTCGAGGTCGCCAACCAGCCCGTCGGTCTGCTGGTCGACAGCGTGGCCGACGTGGTGCAGATTCAGCGCGACGACATCGACCCGAGCCCCAATGTCGGCAACAAGGAGGCGGCGCGCTACATCCAGGGGGTCGCCTCGCACGGGCAGGACCTCATTATCATCGTTGATGCCGGCAAACTGCTCAGCGAAGAGGAATGGGAAGAGGTTACTTCCTATTGAGCCAGAACCTTCCTACGCGGTGAGTCCATGCATATCGACTGGCTGAGAATCCTGATTGCGCTGGATCTGGTCTATTTCCCCGTGGTGGCCGGTTGGGCCGCCTGGCAGGTCTGGCGTCTGCGCGGCTACGTCCCGCAGGTCCGGCAGTTGGAGGAACGGGTCGTCATGCTGGAAGGCCTGTTGCTCGATGCGCAGGAAGGCAACATCACCCTGCAAAAGCGCGTGACCCAGTTCTACCAGCAGCTGCAGGAACAGCAGGAACGCTTCGAACTCAGTACGCAGCAGACCCCTGCCGGGAGTGCGGGCGGTCATTTGCAGGCGGCGTTCAAGCTGCTGAACCGAGGCATGGAGACCGACGAATTGATGTCGGTGTGCGGCCTCACGCGCGGCGAGGCCGATCTGCTCAAGTCGCTGCACCAGGCGGGCCGCGCCCGCCCGGCCGCCTGAACCTGTTTCAATCGTCTGCGGTGTTCCCCGGCGGCACGCGGCCGCTGAGGCGGAACGCCAGCGCCAGCACCTCCGCAACGGCGATGTACAACGTCTCGGGAATCTCTTCCCCCAGCGGGACCTGGGCGAGCGCCTCGCTGAGCTGTCCGTCCTCCTGAATCGGAATCCCGTGCTCGCGGGCCAGTTCGACGATTTGTTCCCCCAGCAACCCCTCGCCCTTGGCGGTGACGCGCGGTGCGCCCGTGCCGCCGTAACTGAGCGCCACCGTCAGGCGCCGGTTGTTTATGGCGGCTGGTTTCTCTTTCATGCGCGGGTATCCACCCGTTCCGCGGGACGGGACGGTTCTTCGGCGTCGGTGGGCGCAGGCGGTTGATGTTCGCAACTCAAGGCGCCGGGGGAGAGTCCCGCGCGCTGCCAGGCAGCGGCCAGTTCCGGCAGATGCGCGTTGATGCGATGTGCGGTGGCCGCCTGTTCGGCACGGAAATGACCGGAAACCGCGGCTTCCCGGCTTTGCAGGTGGACCACGAGGGGGCCGAGTCCGGGCAGGTCGAGGCGCAGGCGGACGGACCAGTCCACGGTCTCATGCGTTGCCTCGCCTGCATTGCGTTCGGTGTCGAGTTCCACATGAACCGCATCGAAGTGATCGCCGTAGCGAAAGGGAAGCTCGATCACCCAGTGCTGGCCGTTGGGTGTGGCATGCGACTGCAGCTGGTTGAGCGCGATCTGGTTGACCAGCCCGGTCACGGCCTGTTTCAGCCCGTCGACAGGGTCGCCGGCGTTTCCGGTGGACAAGGGCATGGACTCGGCCCGGGTCAGGGTATCCAGCAGCCTGAACAAGGCAGCCTTGTGGTCGGCGGGGTGCGGCGCCACCCCGGCCGCCAGGCCTGCTTCGAGGTGATGGCCTGCCGCGGCGACACTGCGGCGGACACCGTCCGCGCTGGTGAGGGTCTCGGGGCCGGGCAGCCGGTCGAGCAGGGTGCGGACCTCGTTGCGCAGTGCCGGGTCGGGTTGTTCCGCAACCCGGCGTGCCAGTTCGGACAGACCCGCCGGGAGCCGGGTGCGTTGGTTGAGCAGGCTGATATGCAGGTCAATGGACGGCGGGGTTCCCGGCGCGTCGCCCGTGACAGCCTGCAGCAGCTGAAGCACGGGCCGGGGCCCGCTGGCGAGTACCCGCAGTTTCAGGTTTTCTCCGGCGGGCAGGGGATGATCGGCCTGCACCGCGTAGTCCCGGCCGCCGATACGGATCACGGTTCGGGCATCCCCTTGCTGTGCGGTGCCGTCACGCACCACCGTCGCGTCGAGCACCTGACCGACCCGCCAGGCAGTGATGGCCGGCGGGCTGGTTGCCGCGCCCGGGGTGCCGGTGAGCTGAAGGCGGGCGTCCATGGTCGCGCTGCGGCGGGAAATGTCCCGCCGGCTTAGCCGTTGCGCTGCTTGCGGGGTGCGGGCGCGGCCATCGGCTCAGCTGAGGAATTCGCGGATTTCCGCGATATCCTGATCCGCTTCCGAGATGTGCTGCATCAGTTCTTCGGCGCTGGGATTGTCCAGTTTCAGCTTGGCGAATGCCGGCACGCTGGTGATGTCCGGCAGCTGCATGGGCTGCGGGGCATGCAGATTGACGCACATGCGGGCGAGCAGGACCACGTCGCAGAGGTCGAGGGCTGCGCCGCTGTCGCGCTCCCAGTTGCCGGACTCCTCGGCGGCCTGAACGAATTCGGGCTCGAAACCCCAGTTCTGGAGCAGCGTGCCGCCCACGATGGGCGTCAGGCGCGTCAGCGCCTGCTCGAGGTCTTCCAGCGAGGGATCGAGCTCCTCGGAAAAGGTCAGGATGGGCACCGCGCCGATGGCGTGCATCAGCCCGGCGAGCAGGGCACGTTCCGGATCGATGCCGGGTGCGATGCGGGCGAGCACGTTGGCGACGGCGGAGACCTCCACGCTGTTCAGCCATTCCCTGCGCATCAGCGGTTCGACGGCGGGGGTGCGCACCTTATATATGTTGCCCAGCACGATGCTGACCGCCAGATTGGCGCTGCGCTTGAGGCCGAGGCGGGTAACCGCCTCGCGTACGCTGTCCACGCTCTTGGTGCCGCGGTTGGCCGCGCTGTTGGCGGCCTGGATGAGTTTGGCGACCACCGGCGGGGCCGCCTGGACCGCCTTGGCCAGGTCGGCGAGTTCGGCATCCGGGTCCTGCGCCAGTTCACGGATGTTGATGGCGATTTCGGGCATGATCGGCAGAGGCAGGCCGCCGTCGTGCATGGCCTGGTAAAGCCGCTGCAGCAGTCCGCCTTCCACCTCGGAGACCGTGTCTTCCCGCACCTCCATGCCGGCGACCGATTCCTCGGTCAGCATCTTTTCCAGGGCGCTGCGGCTGACGCTCAGGACGCGGACGGGATGCAGCGCCAGGGCGGCATCGGCGGTATTGCCGGCCGTGAAGATGGGCAGCATGGCGCGCCCGTTGCTGTCCTCCGGCGTGATGCGTTCCACGACCTTTTCTCCGGAAATCAGCGCCAGCTCCCCTTCAAGTAGATACTGAACCGTGCTTTCCTCGTTACTGGACGGCAGTTTTCTGCCGCGTTCCAGGAGGTCTACGCGCGCTTCGGTCAGGAGCATCTTTTTCCCGTTCGCGCTCAGGTGAAGAATCGGATCGAGTTGATCCAGCAGTTCGGGTGCGATGTCTGGCGTAGCCATGATTCAATCCGCCTTGGGTTGCAGGGGTTAATGAACGCCGTATACGGCCAGGCCGTAACGGTCGTGGGGTTGTCGGTCGAGGCGGATCATTGGAATATTTTCCATACCGCATCGACCAGTTCGTCGGGGTGGTATTTGGGCAGGAATGCATTGGCGCCGACCTGCCTGACCAGTTCCTCGTTGAAGGAGCCGCTCAGCGAGGTGTGCAGCATCACGGGCAGCCCGGACAGGCGGGTATCGTGACGGATACGGCTGCACAGGGTGTAGCCGTCCATGCGCGGCATCTCGATGTCCGAGATCACGGCATCGATCATGCGGCTGTCGTCATCGGCCTCGGCGATCCCCTGCAGCAGTTCCAGGGCCTCCTGCCCGTCCTTGGCGAGTTCGACCTCCATGCCGATCTGTTCCAGGGTCTTGAGCATCTGATGCCGGGCCACGGCGGAATCGTCCACCACCAGCAGTCGACGCGGCTGTCCGTCCAGGCCGGTGCATCGGGAGATCATGGACTCGGAGACGGAGGTGTCCTGATTGCGGATATCCGCGAGGATTCGTTCCAGATCCAGCAGCTGAATCAGCTGGTCCTCGTGATCCGTAACTGCCGTCATGTAATTGCTGATGCTGGAAGTCTTGGGCGGCGGCATTACCGACTCCCAGCTGATGTTGATGATGCGGTCGACCGACGCCACGCGAAAGGCCTGCACGGAGCGGTTGAATTCGGTAACCAGCAGGAAGCCCTTGCCGGGTTCGGCGGAGGAACGGATCTTGAGTGGCTGGGCCAGGTCGATCGTCGGGGTGGCCTGGCCGCGAATATTCGCGATGCCGAGGATGTAGGGGTGGGCCTGAGGCACGCTCTTCAGCGCCGGTTCGTTGATGACCTCGCGGATCTTGAACACGTTGATGCCGAACACGTGGCGCTGGTCGAGCCGGAACAGCAGCAGCTCCAGCCGGTTTTGGCCGGCCAGGCGGGTTCTTTGATCGACGGAGGCAAGCGTATTTCTCATGGGCGATCGAGTCAGCTCGTGAGTGGTTGTCGAATGGCGCCCCAGCGGGGCCTTGTCCCCGCCGCGCCGGCCATCGCGTGATGGGCCGGGCCGCAGGTCGGGTCGCACTGAGGTTGTCGGCCTGAGCGGGGAAATATTTAGGCCTAATGCACGGGATTCGGGATGCTCCGGGCGCGGCGGGGTCCAATGGCTGGCCTGGAATTTGCAGCATGACGGGCATGAGCAGCATCGAGACAGGCCTGTGAGCGTGATGAGGGGCGGAGACGTCAAATCCCCGGCGTTCGGGGCGGCGGTCAGGCGCTTGCCGCGCCGTGATCATGACGCCCCGTGGCATGGGGTATGGCGCAAGTGCATCCGCTGTGCCGTCATGATGCTGGCCGTCTGTGCTGGCGGGGTCCAGGCCGGCGAACTCGAATCGCACGCCAGGATCGGCGCGACGGCCCGGCAATACGCCCTGGATCAGGCGCGACAGGCCCTGCCGGAGGCCAGGTTGCATGTCGAGGCGTCGCCGCTGGACACCCGCTTGAGCCTGGCCCGTTGCGGGGCGGAACTCGAGGCCTTTCGCGCCAACAGCATGCCGGCGGTGGGCAACACCGTGGTCGGGGTGCGCTGTACGGCCCCCAAGCCGTGGACCGTGTATGTCCCCGTGACGGTGGATGCGCGCATTCGTATCCTGGTGGTCGGGCGGACCCTGCCGCGTGCGGCGACCCTGCAGACCTCGGACGTCCGGCTGGTGTCGAGAAATGTCGCCCGCCTGCCGTATGGTTACTATACGGATGCGGCGCAGGTCGCCGGACAGGTGCTGACCCGCCAGGTTCTGGCCGACCAGGTCCTGACACCCACCATGCTGCGTCGGCCGCTCTTGGTGCATCGCGGCCAGACGGTCAGCATTGTTTCCGGGCTGGCCGGGGTCAGCGTGTCGACGCAGGGCGTGGCCCTGGGGGATGCGCCGCGCAACGGCCGGGTCAAGGTGCGTAATACCCGCTCCAGGCGGGTCGTGGAAGGCGTGGTGATCGCACCCGGGCAGGTCCAGGTGCAGGGATGAGCGCTGGGATATCGGAAAAGAGGCTGTCGCGCTCGCGGCGTCTGATTGAACGTGGATCGGATCGGGCTAAAGTAACGCCGGTTCCGGCCGTAAACTTGTACAGGAAACCATTGCGCACCCTGGTTGAGCGCAGCGGAGAATTGAAATGTCTATAGAGATCAAGAACATGTCGGTTGGTGATATCAACAAGGCCTCCCGTTCCTCCGTCGAGGGCACGCGCGACGCGAGTCCCGCCGACGACGGCGCCGCCAAGGCCGGCACGGGAACGGATCGGACCGGAAATCCCGGCGATTCCGTGACCCTGACCCAGGGGGGCAAGCAGTTGGCCCAACTCGATGCCGCCGGCGGCAACCAGCCGCCCGTCGATGCCCAGCGCGTGCAGAGCATCAAGCAGTCCGTCCAGGACGGCAGTTACACCATCGATCATGCCAAGGTGGCCGACAAGCTGCTGGGCATGGAGGCGGCCCACAAACGTTGAGCCAGGCCATGTCACCCCAGCACTGGCGCGAGCTCGAGTCCCTGATCGCCGGAGAACTGGCGCGGGCCCGCGAACTGCATGACCTGCTGGTCGAGGAGGCCGGTGCGCTGGCCCGTCTGCAGCACGAGCGGCTGCTCGAGCTGGTGGCGGCCAAGCAGACCGTGGTCGAGGCGTTCGAGGCCTTGGCCCGGCGCCGCCATGACCTGATGCGCCGCGCCGGTTGGGACGCGGATGCCGCCGCGCTGAAGCGCCTGATGCAGGATTCCGCCGCACCGCCCTCCCTGGTGCGGTGCTTCGATCAGCTGGTCGAGACCACGTCGGTCTGCGCCGACCTGAACACCCGCAACGCCCGGCTCAATCAGAATGGCGAGGCCCAGCTGCTGCGCCTGTTGCGCGTCTTGCGCGGACAGCCGGCGGAACCCGACACCTACGCCCCCGCCCAAGGCGACAGCCCGACCGGACACACCCTCGCCAAGGCCTGACGTCGTTCAGCGGCGCCGGTACACCAGTCCCTGGGGCAGGCGGACCAGCTCCAGCAGATCGGTGATCCGGTTTGCCGTTTCCGATGCCCCCAGAATCAGATAACCGCCCGGATTGAGCGCCTGGGCCAGCCGGCGCAGGACGTCCTCCTTCACTTCGGGGGCGAAGTAGATCAGGACGTTACGGCAGAAGATCAGGTCGAACGGACCCAACACCGCAAAGCTGTTCAACAGGTTGAACTGGCGGAACGTCACCCGGTTGCGGATGTGCGCCTGCAGCTGCCACTGCTCCCCCTCGCGCTTGAAGTAGCGCGCCCGCATGTCATCGGTCAGCCCCCGGGCCGTGCTGAGCGCATCGAAACGCCCGATCTCCGCTTCGTTCAACACCTTCTGGGCCACGTCGGTGGCCAGGATATCGACCGTGGGCGCCGTTGCCATTCGCTGCAGGCGTTGGGTCTCGTCGATCGTCATGCTGATCGAGTAGGGTTCCTGCCCCGTGGAGCAGGCCGCCGACCAGATGCGCAGGCGATCGCGTTTGGAAAACAGCTCGGGCAGGATGTGGTCCTGCAGATTGACGAAGGGCGTCCGGTCCCGGAACCACGAGGTTTCGTTGGTCGTCATCGCCTCGATGGCGGCGTGGGCCAGCGCGCGGTCGGTGTTCAGTTCCCTGAGCAGTTGGGAAATGGACGGATAGCCGCGTTCCCTGGCGAGTCTGCTCAGCCGGCTGTTGACCAGATACTGCTTGTCCTGGCTGAGGACGATGCCGCAACTGCGCCGCAGAAAATCGCAAAAGGCGTCGTACTCGCTTTGACTGGGCGCCATCTCGGAGGATGTGTTCAATACGGTGTCCTGCCCGTCGGCTGCCGGCTCAATCGTCACGCGGCTGCTTGCGCAGCTGCTCGCGTTCCAGAAAGGTCACGCAGCGTTGCACCTGGCGCAGCAGTTCCGGTGCGAGATTCACGAAGGTGATCCCGATCAGGGTGCACCCGTATTTGGGGTGGGTGCTGATGTGCCGGATCTCGGTCTCGACCGTTATCGTGCCATGGTTGGGCAGTTCGATCCGGCAACGGGAAAGCCGGTCGCCGGGTTGCAGATCGATGGCCGTCGAGCCGGGCAGCATGACGGAAAAGCCGCCCGCCGACAGGTCGAACAAATCGCCTTCCGCCAGCACGGCATCCTGTTCGTCCCCGAGGCGGACGCCGGCGTCGAGCCCGAGGCCGACGCGGATACGAAAGGCCGAACGCCGCTGTTGATAGTGCAGCTCGTCCGGAAAGGGCAGCCAGAAGAAACTGGCGCCGTCTTCCTCGCCGTGTTCGGCAACGTGGGTCTGCAGCCCGAACCGGGTGCCGTGGCACTGTCCCCGCAGCACCAGGGGATCGCCGGGCGTCAGCAGGTCGTTCCCGTCACGGGGCATGAGTTCATCCAGCATCAGGCGGTTTTTCCGGGTATCGACTTTGAGAATGGCCGTGGTGAAGGCCTGGGGATGGTCATGCAGCCGGGCCGATACCAGGTTGCAGCGGGTTTCCATCTTTTTGAGAAATTCGGCTATCTGCCGGGGCGAGGTGATTTTCTCGTAATCGTCCTGCTCGTCCCCCGGTATGTCTTCGAAATGCATCAATGCGGCTCGTCGGTGCGCAGGGCGTTGGTGGATGGTGACTGACGCGTTTGCTCGTAGCGGCGCGGGAAACCAGTATCAACCCAGTCGGCAGCAGTTCCTGCCGGCCGACTTGGCATTATATAAGGCGGTATCGGCACGTTGGAACAGGCTGCCGGCTCCGTCGTCGGGCTGGAGCTGGGTGAGGCCGATGCTGACCCTGGGGGAGACGTCGACGTTCCCCTCGATTTTGCAGTTCAGTCCCGCGATCGTCGTACGGATGCGTTCGGCGATCTGCAGTGCGTCCGCCGCCGCCGTGTTGCTCAGCACGATGGTGAATTCCTCCCCGCCATAGCGGAAGATCAGATCCGTCTCGCGCAGCGTCTCGCGCAGTGCGTGGGCGACGCATATGATGACGCGGTCGCCGTTGAGATGCCCGTGGGTATCGTTGAGCCGCTTGAAATGATCGATGTCGATAATGAGCAGGCACATGTGCTGTTCATGCCGATGGCACAGGTTGATCTCCCGCTCGATCTCCACCGCCATGTCGAAACGGTTGCGCAGACCGGTCAGCGGATCCTTGAAGGCTGATTCCACGGCCAGTCGATACTGTATGGCGTTGCGCAGCGGGTAGAACAGCAGGGATATCCTCTCCTCGAGTTGCCGGACGTCGGCTTCGGCCATGCTCCGTGAATGAAACAGCCGGAGTTCGCCGAGGGCATGGCCTTCCATGGTCAGGGTATAGGCAAGCGAGTGCCGGTTGGTGTGTCCGCCGCGGCAACTGATTGCCGGCGTCTCGTTCATGTACACATGGCCGCTGACGGGGAACTCGGTCTGAATCAGCTCGACGAAACGCGCGATGATTTCTTCCACATCCAGGGTCGTATGCAGCTGCAGCATGACCTCATGCGGTGTAAGCCTGGGGCGCAGGGTGGGAAGGGCGCCGCCGGTCCGCTGGTTCCACACGCCCGCGCGTGTCGGATGTTCATTCATGATCGCATTCCATAAAGTGTCTGCCTGTCACTAAAGCAAACTTCATGCCCAGCATTGTTTTGCCAGGCAATTACATTTAAATCAATGGGTTATGAGGCTTTGGCGTTTTCGGGGCCGTACCGGCACGCCGGGGATTATTTTGTGCGATTTCCCCTGGCGCTGCGGCGCAGCGGGAGGGTGAGGTACTCAGGGCAGGGCGAGCAGGCAATTGGCTGATGTCTGGCCCGTGGTTTGTCCGCATGCCAGCAGGTCGGGCAGCGGAGTTGCGGCGTGGAAAGGGGGTATCCGCCGTTCGCTACGGCCGTTGTCGAACCGGGCCTGCACCGCGAACACGTCATTGGCCTGGGCGCTGACGTGAGACCGTGCGGGTTCATTGGCGGCCGCCGTGTTGACCACCCGGATGGTGATCTGCTGGGGGACGACGACCTTGAAATTCAGATGCGCGGCGGCCGCGGCATGTGTGCCGCTGAGACTGATACTCTGCGCATATGGTGCCGTAAAACTCAGTTGTTCGAGCAGTAGCGCGATGACTGTCAGCCAAAGCAGGCCGCGGTGCTTGTGGTGCAGTGGGGCCGGTCCGTTATGGCGGTTCCACCCACTCAGGTGCGTCGTATTTGCGTTCATGATCGCGCTCCCTGGATCTCTGTTAATTTCCCCGCATGTTCCGTGCCAGTGGGCGCCTTGTTTTTTAATATTATTTAAATCAATAGGTTATGAATTCGCTTTGTACCTTTACACGGATTTTTGACGCCAATAATCCGACGCTTGGCCTGTATTTGCCTGGAAAGCGTCAATTTTTTGCCGCCGACCGGGCCTGAACCGGACGGTTGCACGGGACTCTTCAGGGCAGGGCGAGCAGGCAGTCCGCCGCTTGTTGGGGGCGCGACCGCCGGCACGCCAGTAGATCCGGCAGGGGGGTGGCCGGCCGCGCGATGTCCGACCCGTGTTCGATGCGGTTGTCGCTGAGTCGGACCCGGATCGCGAAAACGTCATTGGCCTGGGCGCTGACCCGGGGCCGCCCGGACTCGTCACCGGTCGAGGCGTTGACTACCCGGATGGCGACCTGCTGGGGGATGACGATCTTGAAGCGGAGACGGGCGGATGCACTGGCGCCGCGTCCCTGGGCCAGATCTTCCTGGGCGGGGACGGGGGTTGCGGTTGTCAAAGCCAGGACCAGGACGGTAATCAGGCCCCAAAGCAGCCGGCGGGCGGTGTGGAGCGGGGTTTGCGGCCAGCGTTGGGATGGAATACCGGGGTTCATGCACGCTGTATCGGCGGCATGACGACGAACTTTAGCCCCTCGTGAGGGTATTGGGCGTTCGGTGGAGAGTGGCGGGCTTCAGGGCAGGGCGAGGAGGCAGTAGGCAGGTTTTCGCGTCGTGCCGCTGCGGCATTCCATCAGGTTGGGGTAAGGGGAGTTGGAAAAGGGGGGCATGGTATTCGACTGGCTTAGTGCGGTGCCGGGGAGTGTTTTGTGGACGGCATAGCGGTCGCGCACGTCCATGCGTACGTTAATGCCCGTGATGGAATGATTGTCGCTTTGTTGTTCGACCTGGAGGCGCAGCTGTTCGGGAATGACGATCTTGAAATTCAGATGCGCTGAGGCCGTCGCGTGCGACCCGCTGGCGCTGATATCCTCGGCGTATGGCGCCGTGAAACACAGCTGTTCCACCAGCACGGCTAACACGGCCAGCCAAAGCAGGCCGCGGTGTTTGTGGTGCAGCGGCGGCGGTTCATGGTTTTTCATTGCCATAAGTATGGATTAGCGGCAGGAATTCGCCAGACTTTAGCCCTTGGGCTGACCCGAGCTTTTCTGTCGAAATCCAGAAAAATCGCCTAACATCAAGGGATTGCAACGCGGTACCATCGGAGCGGCATGGACCGTCAAATAACAGATACGCGGAAGCCGGGGCGCCGCGACAACCGTTGGCTGAGTGCAATGGGGCTGTTGCTGGTCCTGTCGCTGGGGCCCGCGGCGGGAGCAGCGGAGGCCTTTGCGGTCACGCCCCAGCTTCTGTCACGGGTCGAGAAGCAGTACGGGGAATATGCCAAACGCCGGGTGGCGCGCTGGGGGGAAATATTGCGCACCGACCGGCAGCAGCCGGAATCGCGCAAGCTGGTCATCGTCAACAACTTCTTCAACCAGTTGCCGTTTCTGCCCGATCAGCGCCATTGGGGGCAGACCGATTACTGGGCGACGCCGCTCGAATTCCTCGAGACCGACGGGGGGGACTGCGAGGATTTCGCACTGGCCAAGTACTTCACCCTGCGCGAGCTGGGGGTGCCCGCCGAGCGCCTGCGCCTGACCTACGTCAAGTCACTTACGCTGGACCAGGCCCACATGGTCGTCACCTATTACAAGCGTCCGGGCGCCGAGCCGCTGGTGCTGGACAACCTGGACGGGCAGATCAAGCGCGCTTCGCTCAGGCCGGACCTGTTGCCCGTCTACAGCTTCAACGGCGAGGGGTTGTGGCTGGCCAAACAGCGCGGTCTGGGCCGGTTCGTCGGCAGCGCCAACCGTCTGAGTCTGTGGCAGGGCCTGAAACGCCGGATGCGTGCCGAAGGGCTGGAGCTGGCGCATTAAGCACGCATAAACGAAACGGGATAATTAAAGAGGAACAAACTGCATGACGCTATACCGGCAGCTGGTGATTGTGATCGTGACGCTGTTCCTGCTGATGTTCGTGGGGACGCTGTGGCTGAACTTTCAGAGTACCCGCACGTTTTTGACGGCGCAGCTCGAGTCGCATGCCCAGGACACCGCGACCTCGCTCGGCCTGTCTCTGTCCACCCACATGCAGCATCGCGACCTTGCCCTGATGACGTCCATGGTGGACGCGGTGTTCGACCGGGGCTACTACCAGGCCATCCGGATCGAGGACAACGAGGGCCATCCGCTGGTGTCGCGCAGTGCGCCGGTGGTGGTTCATGGCGTGCCGGGCTGGTTCGTGCATCTGGTGCATCTCAACGTACCCGACGCCTCGGCGTTGGTGATGTCCGGCTGGCATCAGGTGGGTACGGTGCACGTATGGAGTCATCCCGGTTATGCCTACGGCGAGTTGTGGCGGACCACGGTGGAAACGGGGGTCTGGTTCGGCAGCGTGGCCCTGGTCCTGCTGGTGATGGGCGGGGTGGCCCTGCGCGTCCTGCTGCGGCCGTTGAGGGCTGTCGAGCGCCAGGCAGAGCAGCTGGCTCAGCGGCATTACGAGACGCAGCACAAGCTGCCGCGCACCCGCGAATTGCGCCGGGTGGTGCAGGCGATGAATCGCCTGACGGGCAAAATACGCAGTCTGTTCGAAGAGGATGCGCGCACGGCGCGCCGCCTCCAGACCCTGTCGTACGAGGACCCGCTTACCGGCCTGGCCAACCGGCGGTTGTTCATGGACGAACTGCATATCCGTCTGGCACCGGATGCAGAACACGGCCGGGGCGGTCTGTTGCTGATCCAGCTGCAGGACCTCAAGGGCATTAACGACACCCAGGGGCTGCCTGCGGGCGACGCCCTGCTCAGGGAGTTGGCGGGCATTTTGAGCGAACGCACCGGTGAGGCCGATTATGCGACCCTGGCTCGGCTGGGTGGCGGCGATTTCGGGCTGCTGATGACCGGAGCGAGCCCGGAGGAACTGGATCAACTGGCCGCGGATATATGTACCGAGGCGATGGGGCTGGTGCCCTCGGGAAAGGGTATCAACATCGGGGTGGCCGCCTATGCCCCGGGACAGACGGCAGATGCCGTGCTCGCCGCCGCCGATGCCGCCCTGCGGGAGTCCGAGACGATCGGTCCGAACACCTGGCAGCGGGCCGGCGAAGCCCTGGAGGGCATGGTCGGCCACCGGGAGTGGGGCGAACGGCTGCGCCGCGTGCTGCAGAACCGGGAGCTGGTCCTGCATGCCCAGCCGGTCATTGCCAAAGAGGGCGGCATCCTGCACCAGGAGGTCCTGGTCCGGTATCGCGACCAGACCGACAGCCTCTGGCCGGCGGGGGTGTTCATGCCGCTGGCCGAGGAGCTGGGGCTGGCCCGCGAATTCGATCGCCTGATCGTCGAGCTGGCGTTGCAGCAGGCGGCGCAGGCAGCAGGCGGCCCGGCGCTGGCCATCAACCTGTCCGCCGGCTCGGTGCAGGATTCGGCCTTTGTCGAATGGCTGTTCTCTGAACTCGCCCGCTTGCCGCCCGCCTCGACGCGGCCCGTGTTCGAGTTTTCCGAGCAGCTTGCGATCGCCCATCTGACGCCTTTGCGCGCGCTGGTGTCGCGTCTGCGCGGGGCGGGGTTCGGCTACGGCTTCGACCACTTCGGCAGGGGGTTGGCCGATTTCGGTTATCTGCGTTCCCTACGACCGGATTACGTCAAGATCGATGCCGCTTTCGTAAGGGAACTGGTGCGCGACTCGGATCGCCAGTTCTTCGTGGGTACGTTGATCTCGGTTGCCCACAGCCTGGATATCCTGGCGATCGCGGAGGCGGTGGAAACCGATACGCAGCGCGAGGTGCTGGAGCAACTGCACATCGATGCCCTGCAGGGCTATTTGATGGGCAGGCCGAAGCCGCTGAACCAGCCCGCGCCTAAAGAATAAGGTCGTCCGGGTCGACGATGAGTTCGGACAGCGAGAGACGCGCCTGGCGCCGGGTGATCAGCTTTTGCCTGGCGGCCTCCGGCAGGTCGGTCATCATGATGACGCCTTTCTCGACGAGCACATCGATCAGGTCTTCGGTGACGCGTGCAAGGTCGGCGTCGGTGGCCTTGAGCAGGTCGTGAAGGGCCTGCCTGTTATCCTTATCGGTAAGGAACTCGGTAACCGCCGGTTCCTGCAATGAAACGGCCTCTGCCTGTTCGGATTGGGGGGTGTGGGAGAGGGAGGTGATATTGCCCTGCTCGTCGCGTTCCGCGTACAGCATGTGCGAATCCTTCGGTTTCGTGACCTTGGTCACATAGAATCTTAGTCCTTGGACAAATAATATATGTATAAATGGATACGTGATAGATCAGATGCCTAGCTCCTCTTCAGCCACATCATCAGAGCACGCTTGGCATCTGCACGAGGCGGCCGTGCAGTACGACGATCCGTTGTTGTTCTGCCTCGTGCTGCTGACCAAGACCTACGACGTCCCGACCTCTGCGGACGCGTTGCGGGCGGGTCTGCCGCTGGTTGAAAACCGTCTCACCCCCGAACTCTTCGTGCGTTCCGCGGCACGCGTCGGGTTGTCCGCGCAAATCGTCAAACGGCCACTGCGCAAGATCTCCAGTCTGGTGCTGCCCGCCGTGCTGTTGCTGAAGGACGAACAGGCCTGTGTGCTCAGCGAGATCAATCCGATGTCCGGGCATGCGGTGATCATCGAGCCGGAGACCGGCATCGGGGAACAGAAGGTCTCCCTGGCGCGGCTGGAGCACGAGTACCTGGGCTACGCCGTTTTCGTCAAACCCGAACATCACTTCGACCAGCGCGCCCCCGACGTGCTGGCGCCGCCCACCCGCCACTGGTTCTGGGGCACCCTGGCCCGTTCCTGGCGCATCTACCGCGACGTGCTGGTGGCCTCCTTTCTTATCAACCTGTTCGCCCTGGCCAGCCCCTTGTTCCTGATGAACGTGTACGACCGGGTGGTGCCCAACAACGCGGTCGAAACCCTGTGGGTGCTGGTGATCGGGGTCAGTCTGGTCTATGGCTTCGACCTGCTCATGCGCGGCTTGCGCAGCTATTTCATCGATGTGGCGGGTAAGAAGGCGGACGTCGCCCTGTCGGCCATGATCTTCGAAAAGGTAATGGGTATTCGCATGGAGGCGCGGCCCGTTTCGGTGGGGGCGTTCGCCAACAACCTTTCCGAGTTCGAGAGTGTGCGCAACTTCATCACTTCCGGCACGGTCGCGATTCTGGTGGACCTGCCGTTCACCCTGCTGTTTCTGGCCGTCATCGCCGCCATCAGCCTGAAGGTGGTGCTTATACCGTTGGCCGGCATTCCGATCATCGTCGTTTACGGCCTGATGGTGCAGGCGCCGTTGCGCGATGCGGTGGACAAGTCCTTCCGCGCGGCCGCCTTGAAGAATGCCACGCTGGTTGAGAGCCTGATCGGTATGGAGGTCGTCAAGACCCTGGGCGCCGAGGGTATTCTGCAGCGCCGCTGGGAGCAGGCCGTGGGCTTCATCTCGCGCTGGGGCGCGCGGGCGCGGCTGTTGACCAATTCGGTGGCGAATGCGGCGATCTTCGTGCAGCAACTGGCCACGGTCGGCGTGGTGGCGGCCAGCGTGTATCTGATCGCCGACGCGCAGATGAGCATGGGCGGCCTGATCGCCGTGGTGATCCTTACCAGCCGGGCCATGGCGCCGATGGGGCAGGTCGTGAATCTGGCCGCGCATTATCACCAGGCCAAGGCGGCGCTGAAGACACTGAACAGCATCATGAACATGCCGGTGGAGCGTGCGGCGGGGCAGTCGTTCGTGAGCCGTCCCCGCCTGGACGGCGCCATCGAGTTCGACGAGGTTGCCTTCTCCTATCCCGGCCAGTCGACCCAGGCGCTCAGAAAGATCTCGTTCAAGGTCAAACCGGGGGAGCACGTCGGCATTATCGGACGTACCGGTTCCGGCAAGACCACCATCGAAAAACTCGTACTCGGTCTTTACTCGCCCACTGGCGGTGCCGTGCGTATCGACGGCGTCGACGTGCGCCAGCTCGATCCCGCGGAACTGCGCCGTAACATCGGCTATGTGCCGCAGGACCCCATGCTGTTCTATGGCACGGTGCGTGAAAACATCCTGTTCGGTTCGCCGTACGTCGACGACCGCAGCATGATCCGCGCCGCCGAAAATGCCGGGGTTTCCGAATTCGTCGACCGGCATCCGCTGGGCTACGACATGCCACTGGGGGAGCGCGGCGAAGGCCTGTCGGGCGGTCAGCGGCAAAGCATGATGATTGCCCGGGCGCTGCTGCATGATCCGCCGGTGATGCTCATGGACGAACCCAGCAATTCCATGGACAACGGCACGGAATTCCAGCTCAAGCAGCGGCTGGCTGAACTGATCAAGGGCAAGACCTTTTTGCTGGTCACTCACCGGGCATCGCTGCTTGGCCTGGTCGACCGCCTGCTGGTGGTCGACAACGGCATGATCGTCGCCGACGGCCCCAAAGACGAGGTGCTGAATTTGCTGAAGGAAGGACGGGTCCGTGCAGAAACCAGTTGACCCCACATTGCCGGGCGATGACGGCCAGACCGGCAACCAGGACCAGGCCGCCGGAAAGAAGCGCGAGGCGCAGCGCCCGCCGTCGGGCGGCGTGCCGCAGGACAATGCGTCACAGCACCGGCGTGAGCTGTTCATGGAAGAAGACCTGGACTTCGTGACCGACACGCGTCGTGCCTATCTGCAGCAAAGTCCGCGCGGTGGTCATTACCTTCTTTGGGCCGTGGCGCTGTTCCTGGTCGTGGGCCTGGTCTGGGCCAGCCTTGCCCAGCTCGACGAGGTGACGCGTGGGCCGGGCAAGGTCATCCCTTCGCGTCAACTGCAGGTGGTCCAGAATCTCGAGGGCGGGATCGTGGACAAGATCCTGGTCAAGGAGGGCGAGGTCGTCAACGCGGGGCAGCCGCTGCTGCGCATCGACGATACCCTGTCGTCCTCCAGCCTGCGCGAAAACCGCATTCACTACTTGTCGCACAAGGTCGCGGCGGCACGCCTGCGGGCGGAGGCGGACGGCAAGCCGTTCGTTCCACCCGAGGATGTCATGCGCGAAGCGCCCCAACTGGTCGAGCAGGCGCTCGAACTGTATCAATCGGAAATGAAACAGCTGGACGCCAATCTCGAAATCCTGCGTCGCCAGGCGGATCAGCGCGAACAGGAGTTGGCCGAACTGAAGTCCAAACGGGACCAACTGGTCCGCAGCTACGGTCTGCTGCTCAGGGAACTGGACATGACCAAGCCGCTGATCAAGGACGGCGCGGTATCCGAGGTCGAGGTACTGCGCCTGGAGCGCGAGGTCAACGAACTCAAGGGCGAGCTTGACGCCACCAAGTTACAGCTGCCACGGGCGGGATCGAAGCTGGAGGAGGCCCGCAAGAAGGTCGACGAGGAAGTGCTCAATTTCCGCAACAAGGCGCGCAGCGAACTCAACGAAACCATGACCGAATTGTCCCGGCTGTCGGAGTCGAACGTCGCTCTGGCCGACCGGGTCAGCCGCACCACGGTGCGCGCGCCGATCCGCGGCACGGTCAAGCGCATCATGGTCAACACGGTCGGCGGGGTCATTCAGCCGGGCATGGACCTGATGGAGATCGTGCCGCTGGAGGACAAACTGCTGGTCGAGGCGCGCATCAAGCCCGCCGATATCGCCTTTATCCATCCCGGCCAGGAGGCCACGGTGAAATTCAGTGCCTACGATTTCGCAATCTATGGCGGCATCAAGGGCAAGGTCGAGCATATCAGTGCCGACACCATCGCCGACGCACAGGGACATGCCTATTATCTGGTACGCCTGGAGACTGCCCATAACCACCTGGGCTCGGAAGCAAAACCCTTGCCGATTATTCCCGGTATGACCTGTACCGTGGACATCATTACCGGCAAGAAGAGTGTGCTGGAGTATTTGTTAAAACCGGTGTTAAGGGCCAAAGAGTATGCCTTCAGAGAAAGGTAATCATTATCTGGACGAAGTCCTTTTGTGCAGTGCCAACGAACAGGTTCGCGCCCGCTGGCTGGAGGCGCTGGACGATGGTCTGAGGTCGCTGGCATGCGGGTCGTTTGCGGCATTGCGGACGTGGTTAGGCGAACGCGAAAACCTGCTCGTGCTCCTGCATATGCAGCTCCCGGACCTGGGTGGCGCGGAGGGGATTGTGCGCTTGCGTGAGGCCCACCCCGGCCTGCCCGTGCTGGTGTTCGCCGATCATCCCAACAATCAGGAAGGGCTGTACCTGCTCAAACACGGCGTCAACGGTTACTTCAATACCTACCTGTCACCGCCTTTGCTGAGGCGTGCAATGGGGTTGGCCGGGTCGGGGCAGGTGCTGGTCAGCAGCGAGTTGATGAAGGCGCTGTTGGATCAATTGCAGACGTACGCGCCGGAGCGCATGGACGAAAGCATTCAGCGCATGCTCGCCAGGCTCACGGACCGGGAATACGAAATCGTCAAAAAGATCTGCGAAGGCAAAAGCAACAAGCGGATCGCCATCAGCCTGAATATCAGCGAACGAACCGTCAAGGCGCACCTCAGCTCCATTTTCCGCAAGACAGGGATACCGGACCGGTTGCAGCTGGCCATGCGTTTTAATGGCCAGTGTGTGTGACAGCATGATTAATCTTGACTTAAGTCAAGATTAATCATGACTTAAATCAACAAACCGTCCCCCCTAAGGCTTACCTGTACTTCCGTACGATACCGACTCTACGGGCGCGGCTCATACTTAATACGAAAGAAGTTATAGAGCCTCGACGGATGAGCAAGTCATCCGTTATTGAATGGGGGAGTCAGCCATGGCTGCATACGTCAAAATCGGCAAAGCGGTACCAATTGGTATCGTGGCTGCCATTACAGGTTATGTGCTGCTGCAGGGGACAGACGGCCTCAAGCGGCTGTTGCATCTGGGGGAATCGGTCAATTCAGATGACGTCGTCAAAACCGGGGATGACGGAAGCGTCACGCTCGGCTTCGCGGACGGCAGTCACCTGACCATCGGTCCGAACGCCGAAGCGGTGCTCGACAACCAGGTTTTCGACCCCGGCATGCTTGCGGGCGAAGGTGGCGTAGTGACCGACCTGGCCGCATTGCAGGCAGCGATTCTGGCAGGTATGGACCCGACCACCTCTTTTGAAGCGGCCGGCGCCGGCGAGGAAAGCGGCGGCGGACGCAGTTTCGTGCGCGTGGACCGGGTCGGTGGTGAGACCACACCCGACAGCGGTTTCGAGACCCACCAGGCGGCGCAAGGCGATGTGACCGGCGGTGCCGAGCAGATCGCCGATTCGGCGCAGGCTGGCCTGGGCATGTTCAACAGCGCGGCCGAAAACGTACCGGTCATCTCCATCGCCGATGTGACGATCAGGGAGCCCTGGCCCGCCCCGAAACACGGCAGCGGAAGCGAAGGTCATGAAGGTGGCGACCACGGTGAGGAACATGGTGAATCCGAGGTGGTCGCCGTCAGCGCGGCGGGTAGCGACTCGCATGGCGGGGAAGGTGGCAGCGACTCGCATGGTGAGGAGGGCGGCAGTGATTCGCACGGCGAAGAAGGCGGTAGCGATTCGCACGGCGAGGAAGGCGGCAGCCACTGGACCTGGGAGGCCCACAGCCAGCATGGCGAGCATCCCACGGGTGAAGCGGTCGCCGTATTCACGGTCACGCTGAGCGCACCTTCCCTGCTGCCGGTCACGGTGCACTTCACGACTGCTGACGGTACCGCCATTGCGGGCGGCAGCGGCGTGGACGAAGCGGACTACGGTCAGACCTCCGGCACTCTGGTGATTCCGGCCGGTGAGACCAGCGCGACCATTGAGGTCGTGGTCTACGGCGACCGGGTGGTCGAGGGCGACGAAAACTTCTACGTCCAGCTCTCCGACCCGAGCTACGCCGACCTGGGTGACGGCACGGGCGTCGGCACGATCTTGGACAGCGGGCATGGCGAAGGCCAGCACGGTGGGCACCAGGAGTTCGTGGGCACGCCCGGTGACGATTACATCGACGCCGGCGGTGGGCCGGATACGATCTACGGCCAGGGCGGCGACGACCATCTGGTCGGCCGCGGCGGTCCCGACACCATCTACGGCGACGAGGGCAACGACATCCTCGAAGGCTACGGTGGCCCCGACGAGCTGCACGGCGGCGAGGGTAACGACATTCTCGCCGGCTTCGGCTCGCCCGACAGCATGTACGGCGATGCCGGCGACGACATGATGGATGGCGGCGGCGGACCCGATCACATGGAGGGCGGTACCGGCAACGACTATATGGTTGGCGGCGGCGGTCCGGACACCATGCTGGGCGGCGAGGGCAACGACATCCTTTACGGTGACGGTGGCCCGGATTACATGGATGGCGGCAGCGGTAACGACCAGCTCTTCGGCGGCGGCGGTCCGGACACCTTGATAGGTGGTGCGGGTGACGACGTCCTCAAGGGCGGCGGCGGTGCCGACATCCTTGTCGGTGGCGAAGGCGAGGACATCCTCTTCGGCGGCGGCGCCAACGATGTCTTCAAATACCTGACCATGGACGAGGCGCAGGACACCATCATGGACTTCAAGCCGGGCCAGGGCGACAAGCTGGATATCAGCGAAGTGCTCGACGGCGCGGGTATCGATCCCGGTGCCGTGGCGTTGGCTGACTATCTGCAGGTCGATGTAAGCGGCGATAACGTTTACCAGGTCTCTCTCAACACGGGTGACGGATTCCAGCCGCTGGTCACGCTGCAGATGTCCGGCGAGGGCGGCACCGAGGCAATCGACCAGATCATGAACAGCATCGTTACGGGGAACATCGCGTGATGGATCGTCGATGGTTCCGTAAATCACTCACATAAAAACATAGGAAGCGGTGAAATGGGCACACAACAAAAACTGATGGCTGCGGTCCTGGCGGGTTTGACGGCCTTCGCTCCGGTTGCCGGAGCGACCACACTCCAGGAGGCGGTAAGACAAGCGCTCAACACCAACCCCGAGGTACAGGCGAGCAGAAATGAACGGCTGGCCCGTGGACAGGAGCTGCGGCAGGCCAGGGCCGGGTATTACCCCAGCGTTGACCTGACGGCGGGCATCGGTCAGGAAAACACCGATTCCCCCTTCACCCGCGCTGCGGGTGAAACAGGTTATCGCAGCCTGACACGCCGCGAAGCCGAATTGACCGCCCGCGAAAATCTCTTCGCGGGTTTTGCAACGGTCAACGAGTCTAAGCGGCAAAAGGCGCGTGTGAACGCCGCCGACTTTACCGTCATGGATACCTCGCAGCGGGTGGCGCTCAGTTCCATTCGCGCCTACCTGGACGTGTTGCGCAGCGAAGAGCAGGTACGGCTCGCCAAGGCCTATCTGGCGGCACACCAGCGTACCTATGACCAGGTGCGCAGACGCAGCGAGTCGGGTCTGGCGCGAACGGCGGATTTCGAGCAGGTGCAGGGGCGGTTGGCACTCGCCCGCACGACTTTGATCAACGCGCAGCGCGATCTCGCGGATGCGCGTTCCAATTATATGCGCGTGGTGGGCGAGATGCCGCGGGATCCCATGGCTGTTCCGGCCACAGTGGCCGCGAACATGCCCGCCGGTCTGTCGACCGCGGAGGCCATGGCGCTCAAGGATCATCCCACCCTGCAGGCGGCCGAGGCGGATGTCGCGGCGGCCAAGGCGCAGATGAAAGCAGCCGGCAACACTTTCTATCCGCATATCGATGCGGTGGCGAGTCAAAGCTGGGGGCGTGACCTGAATGGCCTGAAAGGCCTGGATCAGCGTCAGTCACTGATGCTCGAAGGTAATTACAACCTGTTTAACGGCGGCGCCGACTCGGCCCGCTACAAGGAGTATCAATACCGCCTGAAACAGGCCGAGGACGTCCGGGATAATACCCGCCGTCAGGTCCTGGAAGGCGTCCGCTTGTCCTGGAGTGCCTACGAGGCGACCACCAGTCAGCTTCAGTATCTCAAGGCACATGAGGACGCCAGCCGTCAGGCGCGTGATGCCTACATCAAGCAGTGGCGTGTTGGAAGACGCACGCTGCTGGATGTGCTGGACACCGAAAAAGAGTTCTACGAGGCGTCCAAGGCATACACGAATGCCAGGTACGACCGTGTTTATGCGCAGTATCGGGTGCTCGCGGGTATGGGTGCCCTGCTCGGCGATATGGGAATCAGCCGGGCGCAACAGACCACTCCAGACGACAAGGGATAGTCGCCACGGGGCTGATCCAGTCGCCCGGTGAAATCGTTGAACGGCGGCCGATGGCCACCGAAACGAACGAATAATAAAGGAAGGTTTGAAATGCGCATCCAAAAAGAAATCTTAGGGGCTGTGATGCTCGGGGCGGCACTCGTAGTGCCGATGCCCGCGCCCGCAGAAACAGTTCAACAGGCCGTGCGACAGGCACTGGCCACCAACCCACAGATGCAGGCCTCGATCAGCGAGCGCTACGCAAGGGCACAGCAGCTTCGCCAGGCACGCGCCGGATATTATCCGGACGTCAATGTGTATGGTGATTGGGGGTGGGAAAACAGCGACAACCCGTTTACCCAGGCGGAAGGCAACAACGGCTATGTGGGGCTGACCCGTAAGGAGGCCTCGATCAGCCTGCGCGAAAACCTGTTCAACGGGCGCACCACGACAAATGAGGTCGCGCGCGAACGTGCACGGGTGAACGCAGCCGCCTATCAGGTGCAGCAGCAGGCGGAATCGGTAGCCTTGCAGTCGGTCGAGGCCTACCTGGATGTCCGTCGCCAGCGTGAACTGCTGTCGCTGTCACAGCAATTCCTCAAGACACATGAAGAAATTTACCAACGCATCCGTCGTCGTGTCGCCTCCGGGCTGAGCAATCAGGGCGACCTGGCGCAGGCCAGCGGACGGTTGGCGCTGGCCAACAGCAACGTGGTGGCGGCAGAGGCCAACCTGCGCGATGCGGTCAACCGCTATCGCAGCGTGGTCGGCGGGTCGCCGGACGAGGCACTGGAATTGCCAGCGCTGGGTCCGGATGCACTGCCGAACTCGCTTGATGAAGCGGTACAACTGACCGTCTCCGGTAATCCCGATCTGAAGTCGGCACAGGCCGAGGTAGCCGCCGCATTGGCGGAGCAGCGTGCAAGGCGGGGGAATTTCTATCCCAACATCGATTTCGTCGCATCGCAGGATTGGGGCGAAAACCTCTACGGCCTCAAGGGTGTCGACAAGGGTTATCGCGCCATGCTCAACCTGCGGTACAACCTGTTCAACGGTGGGGCGGACGACGCGGCGGCGCGCGCGCAGGCCTATCGCGCCAATGCGGCGCGTGACCACAGCGATAACGTTTATCGTGAAATCGTCAGAATCACGCGCGTCGACTGGCAGGGCTATCAGGCGGCGAGTTCGCAGCTCGATGATCTGCGGCAGCACCGCGACGCCGCAGCCAGGACACGGGATGCCTACGTGAGCCAGTTCCGCCTCGGGCGGCGCAGCCTGCTGGATATGCTGAACGGCGAGAACGAGCTGTTCGAGGCCTCGCGGGATTACATCAACGGCCAGTACCGCCGGCTGGTTAACGGTTACCGCCTGCTGGCGGACAACGGTCAGCTGCTTGCTTCCATCGGTCAGCCCATGCCAGGCGCGGCCGCCTGTGCGGATGGCGCCAGTTGCTTCGGCCCGGCCTATGCAAATCAGGCCCAGGCACTGGTATTGGCGCAGGAGCGGGGGCGTGAGTTCCGCGCCTCGCAGTACCGGGTTGGATCGTTCGTGCTGCATCCCGAACTGGCCATGACCGAGATGTACGACGACAACATCTATGCTACGCCGGATAACACGACGTCCGATACGGCAACGCTGATCCGGGCCAACGTGGACCTGAAGTCCGACTGGTCAAGGCACATGCTTAACTTCGGCGCCGGCGGCATAGCCACGCGCTATGGCACCTACGATTCGGAAAACACCGGCGATTACTGGGGCGAAGCGAACGGTCGATTCGACTTCACCAACAGCTTTAACGTCTTCGGTGGCGTGACCCGCAGTCACCTGCATGAGGACCGGACATCGCCGGACTACACCTATCTTGTCAACATTCCGGTCAGCCCCATTGTTTACGATCAGACCCGCAGTAACCTGGGCGCGAATTGGAAGTTCGGCAACGCCAGCCTGCGTGTGGCGGGTTCGCTCACGGAGCTCGATTTCAAGAGTGTCGCCACCACGACCGGCGGCGTGATCAACAACGACGATCGGGATCGCGACGTGGCGGGATACGGTGCGCGCCTGACCCTGAATACCGGCGGGCGTTATCAACCCTTCGTGCAGGGTACCTACGACCAGCGCCATTACGTCAACCGCCCGGACGACTACGGTTACGACCGCAATTCGTCCGGTTATCGGGCGGTAGCGGGCATGAACGTAAGGCAGGGTGCCTTGCATGGCAGTCTCTACCTGGGCGGCCTGTCACAGAAGTTCGACGACAGCCGATTCAAGGACGTAAACGATCTGGACTACGGCATGCGCATGAGCTGGAAACCCCGGGGTGGATCGGCATTCACGCTGGCGGTGAGGCGCTCGCTGGAAGAAACCATTCTGCCGGGTTCGTCCAGCTATCTGTACACACGGATCAGCGGTTCCGCGGATATCCGAGTCGCACCGGCCTGGACGCTTAAGGTGGATGGTTCGAATGGGCTGGGTGAGTACCAGGACATCGTGCGCACCGATAAGGTCAACAGCTTTGGTCTGGGTGTGAACTATGCCTTTGACCGGCACATGAGCCTGGAGGGCGGCGTGCAGCACATTCAACGCACCTCCGATGAACCGTTGGACAATTACCAGATCAACCGGGTCCTGGCGCGTATCAGCGCAAAACTCTGAGCCTGTGGGTAACCACGGTAGTGCCGGATGCAGAGGCTGAACGAAACAACCTGATTAACCGGAGATTAAGCCAAATTAAATCATGACTTAAATCAAGTGTGCGGTCTCCTCGGAGGGACACCTGTACCGAAGTACGATGGCCGCTGGCTTGGTGAAGCCCATACTACTTATGAAAGAAATTTATTGGATTAACGGCGCAGGTGGAAGCCGTTAAGAAACAACAAAATGAGGAGGAAGCGTGATCGATGTAGAAATTGAAAAGGCGGGCCGCACGCCAACAAGCGGACGGAGCCACGCGCAGAAGGCGCGGGCCGAAACGAAAAAGTGAAACGCGCCTTCTGCGCGTAGCGAGTTAGGCAAGAGAGGCTACGCATGACGGGATGGGGATAACTGATACCCGTCATGCAAAATCGGGGAAACCCGGAAGGAGCACGGCAATGAAAACGCGGAATGCGACATTCAAGACTCGCTTACCGTGGGTTGCGAAGGCTGCAGTGGTGGCGTTATTCGCGGCACCGCTGGTGGTCGGTCACGTATCAGGGATCGACTTCAGTCTGATCTCGACGGTTCAGGCGGCAGAGAGCAGCGGTCATGGCTACATGGGTGGCCGGAACGCTGATCAGGGTGGCCAGCAGGGTCAGAAAGGCGGACATGAAGCCACAACGAGTCCGAGCAGCGACGTCGGTACGGTCCTCGAAGAAGATGAGGGCGAGGAAGGCGAAGGCGGCAAGGGCGCAATGGGCGGTTCGCGTCATGACCAGGGCCAATATGACAATAACAAGATGCAGGGCGGCGGTTCAGGCGGCCCCGGTGAAGACAGCGACGCCAAAGGTCCGCGCTATTCCGGCGGACAGGGTGACGCCGAGCACGGCGGTAAACCTGCCTGGGCTCAGGAAGGCATTCCCGAGGTTGAACTCGGACGCCTGAATGTGGCGCGTGCTCCGTCCAAGGTGATGGATCGTTCCTTGGCTGAGGCGCTTGCCGCCCTGGCTGCGAGCCCCGAGCTGTACCAGCTCGATAATCTGCAGGCGGTGAATGAGGCGATCCTGGCCGATACGTACGTCCGTATCGACTCGCCGCTCGAAAACCTGGCCCTGTATAAGGACCTGTTGGCGGACGGCCAGATCGTCCTGCCGGACGGCACGGTCTTCACCACCTCGCTGAGCACCAAGGATCTGCTCGCGATCTTCCTGGGCGGCGCATCCGACAAGACGGTTGAGATTACCTCGCAGACTGTCGAGGCGATCGATACCATCCTGGATGTGAGTCTGCCGAGCGGCGTCACGGAAGAATCGCTGGCCCAGGCGGCGGACAGCGTCCGCGAAGCGATCCTCGAAGAGCATGGGGAGTGAGGTCGGCTAAGAGGTAATGAATACCTCAAGCACTGGCGGGCCCTTCGGGGCCCGCTTTTTTTGTGTGGGTATTTTTGTGCATATATCACGTCATGCTTTTCTGGCCTAGCTCATGATGGTTGTAAAAAATACCTGTTACGCCATGATATCTATAGGATTTCAATAGGCTATACTTGCGGCGTAGGACTCGATGGGAAGGGGTCGGCTTGTCGGAAAGCTGACGGCCCGCACCGGTGTCGATAACAACAATACGCGACGCCTGGTTGGAGGATGAATGACGGATCATAAGTTACTCGATGGCGCATTGTGCGCCGCCCTGCAGTTGATTGACGAAGCAGTCATTGCTTTGGATGACGGCTTGTGCATCAGTTATGTGAATCCCGCCTTCGAAAAGTTGTTTGGTTATCCCGCTCGGGGCATTTTAGGCAACCATGTGTCGATGCTTTGGCCCGAAAGCGAGCTGGAGGTCGCCCAGACAATCAGATCCTCCCTGCAGCGTGACGGCGCCTGGTATGGCGAAACACTGCGTCGTCACCAGAACGGGGACCTGGTGCCGGTCAAAATTAACGCTGCGCGTTTTACCGGGCACGATGAAGACCCCGCCGTGTACGTTGCCTCCCTTATAGACCTTCGGACGAGTGACCAGGAGAGAAAACGTACCAAGACCTTTTTGCAGGTCATTGAGGATTTGTCCACCAAACTGGATTCCGAGTCGCTGTACGACAAGGCCATGCAAACGGCGATCGAACTGACGGGGTGTGATGTGGGCGCATTAGCACTGGTCGAGCCTGATCAGCGTAATGTTAGATACCGTTGGGTGCACGGATTGTCCAAGGAAAAAAAGGCCCACATGGAAGAGCTTAAGGTATCAGTCGAAAGCGGTGCGGGCGGGATGGCCATGCGGATGGGGAATACCCAAATTATCGATGACTATGCTGCATTCGAGCTTGCCGTTCCTTCCTTTGTCAAAGACGGCATTCGGAGTCTGGTGGCGGTTCCCATCCCGGTAGGAAACGAGATGCGCGGTGCCATGATTGTCGCATCATTGGGTGAGGTAAAACCTTTTGACCGTACTCATCAGCCTCTCGTCGAGGCGATTGCGCGGCAGATCGGTATGGCGTTGCATCGGCAACGCTTGATGTATGACGTACGGGAATCCGGAACCTATCTAAAAGAACTGGTCGATTCCACGCCTGGGCTGATCGTTCGTATGACCCCGAGCGGGGAGCTGTTGTTCATCAACCAATATATTAAGACGCTTACGGGATATGATCCCCATGAAGTGATCGGCCATAACGTTTGGGAGCTGTTTTACCGGGATCAAAGCATCGATCAGGTGCTGAAGATAAAGCGTTTGATATCGAAAGGTGATATTCACGACTATGCCATGGACCTGAAGGCGCGCAGTGGCGTTACATACACGCTGAGTCTGAGCTCCTTTAACCGATACGATGAGAATGGAAAGCTTGTCGAGATTCGTGGCATCGGCGTGGACATAACGGATCGTATTCGATCGGAAACCGCATTGCGCGAGCGCGAAGAGCTGATCTCCAACCTGATCGAGAACATTCCTTTTGCCGTTTTCTGGAAGGATCGTGATTCGGTGATCTGGGGCTGCAATAAAAAGTTTGCGCAACAAATGGGATTGGAAGCCAGTCAGGATATCGTGGGCAAGACGGATTTTGATCTGGAGCTTGATCCCGCCGTCAACGAACGCCACCGGTTGGAGGATATGGAGATCATGGAGTCCGGGGAGCCCCGGCTCGATATGGAGGAGGTGCTGACCGATTCGGATGGAGGTCAACACGTCGCTTTAATCAGCAAGGTTCCTCTGCGGGATGATTACGGCATCGTGATCGGCCTGTTGGTGATTTTTGCCGATATCACGGAACGAAAAAAGGTTGAGGAATCGGTTCGCCGCATGAACAGGTCCTTGCTGGCTATCAGTCGGTGCAACCAGACGCTGATACATGCCGCCGACGAACAAGGTCTCCTGGACGAGATTTGCCGCCTCATTGTGGACGAAGCGAGCTACAAAATGGCCTGGGTCGGATATGCGGAAGAGGACCCCAAAAAGCCGATCCGCATCGTTTCATATGCAGGTGCCGGCTCAGGTTATATCGACAATATCACCGTCAGTTGGGATGCGGCATCGCCGTACGGGAACGGCCCGGCCGGCAAGGTTGTCCGGGATGGGGAACTGATCGCTTTATCGAATATTGCCATTGAGCCTACCTTTCAACCTTGGCGCGATATGGCCTTGGCGAACGGATTCAATTCTCTGCTGGTGTTGCCACTGAAACGTGATGAGAAAACATTCGGGGTATTGGCTATTTATTCGGCGCAGACCGATGCGTTCGATGCCGAGGAAATCACACTGCTGCAGGAATTGGCGGACGACCTGGCTTATGGCATAAGAAGTCTGCGAACCCGTGCGGAGCGTGAGATTGCCAATGCACGCAGACACGAAAGCGAACGCGCCCTGCAGGACTCCCTGGTGCAAACCATTCAGGCTATCGCGATGACGGTCGAGAAGCGCGATCCCTATACGGCCGGGCATCAGCAGCGTGTGTCCGAACTCGTCGCCCGAATAGGGGCGGACATGGGGCTTGATCAATCAAAGATCGATGGCTTGCGCCTGGGAGCGATGATTCATGACATCGGCAAGATTTATATCCCCTCCGAAATCCTCAATCGGCCGGGGCGTCTTACACAGGCGGAATTCGATCTGATCAAGTCGCATCCCGATGTCGGTTACGACATCATCAAGGATGTGAAATTTCCCTGGCCGGTGGCCGCCATGATCCGGGAGCATCATGAGCGCCTGGACGGTTCCGGGTACCCGGACGGTCTGACCGGCGATCAGATCACGCTCGAAGCCCGTATTCTGGCGGTGGCCGACGTGATCGAGGCGATCACCTCGCATCGCCCCTACCGGCCCGGCCTGGGTCTGGCGATGGCCCGGGATGAAATCACCAAAAACCGCGGCACCAAATACGACGCCCGGGTCGTCGATTCGGCCCTGAAGGTTCTGGATGAGGGCTATATCCCCGAGCAGTCGTCCGTAGAGTCCATGATGTAGGGTCCCTAAAGGCGTGGCCCGCCACGCCGGTTTTTCACGCGTTTGAGCAATGTCTGGCTTTCCACGCTGAGCACGTGCTCGCGCGAGAAGATTTCCCTGCGCACGAATTCGTGCAGTCGCTCGTAGGTGTCGGTCAGCGCATGCACGTGCAGGCTTTTCATATCGCTCATGATGTACAGGCTGGCAATCTCCGGCTGGTCGGCCAGCTCCTCCGCAAACTGCTCAATGCCCTGCGGGGCCACCTTGATATCCAGATAGGTGGATACCGTCTTGCCCAGCTTTTCCGGATTGATGACGGCCGTGAACTGTTCGATCACGCCTTCATCCTGAAGAATCTGTACACGGTCGCGCACGTGCGCCCGGGTGACACCCAGCCGCCGGGCGATCTCCGCGAACGACATGCGGCCATGCTTGATCAATAGGCTGACGATTTCTGTATCGAGTTTGTTCATGGTGCTGTTCAGTGTGCTACGACGTCTAAATTGCACCGTCACGGTGCGTTGGCGCCCCATTAGGGCGCGGTGATTGACAAAATCCGTCCTGGATACCGCTTCAGATGGCGTTTGCACGCGGTATCCGCTCTTCCTGCTTACAAGTGTCTGCAATCAGCATGCCTACCTTACAAGCGGTTGCGTGTGCGCCGATCCGTGCCTTGTGTTGGTGCGCTGGGCGCGGCTTCATGTGATCGGGTGAAAATATATAAAAATCATTAAAAACATATAGATATATGTGTTTTTGTTGGTTGGCATGCCCGTTGCTAATGCAAGCGCAGGGGGATGCGTTTGTAAATTCAGACGCGGCCTTCATCCGATTGATTACCGATACTTGCAGGAGTTAATTCATGGCTATGAAGCGACGCGACTTTCTTAAGGCAGGGGCTCTGGCCGGCACCCTGATGGCTCCGGCCATCGTGAAGGCCGATTCCAAAAAGACCTTCAAATTCAAAATGACCAGCGTCTATCCGCAGGGCGCGCCGTTTTATACGACGGGACCGGGCAGCGCCACGGACTTCTGTAAGCGCGTCGAGGCCATGTCCGATGGGCGAATCAAGATCAAGTTCTATGCCGCCAAGGAATTGATTCCGCCGCTGGCCGGTTTCGATGCGGTGCGCGAAGGCACCGTCGACATGAACTGGGGCAACTCCTATTTCTGGGCGGGCAAGTCGTTTGCCGCGCAGTACTTTGCGGCCGTGCCTTTCGGCATGGATGTCATGGCGATGAATTCGTGGCTGTATCACGGCGGCGGCCAGGCGCTGTGGGACGAGGTCTATGCGCCTTTCGGGCTCAAGGCGCTGCCGGTCGGCAATACCGGCATGCAGATGACCGGCTGGTTCCGCAAGCCGATCGAATCCGTGGCCGATTTCAAGGGCCTGCGCATGCGCATCCCCGGCCTGGCAGGCAAGGTATACGAACAGCTGGGCGTGAGCGTGAAGCTGCTGCCCGGTGGCGAAATCTTCCCGGCCCTGCAGCGTGGCGTCATCGACGCGGCGGAATTCGTCGGTCCTTACCTGGATCGTCAGCTGGGACTGCAGAACGCCGCCAAGTACTACTACACCCCGGGCTGGCACGAGCCGACCACCGTCAGCGAACTGCTCATCGGCAAGAAGGCCTGGGATTCCCTGCCCAAGGACCTGCAGGCCGTGGTCGAAAATGCGGCGGCAGCCTGTAATGAACTCAGTTTCTCCTGGTGTAACGCGAATAACGCCGAAGCCCTGCAGGATCTGGTCGACAACCAAGGCGTCAAGCTGAAGCACCTCTCGCCGGCGATCATCAAGCGCCTGCGCGAGGTCACCTTCGACACCCTGGCGACCTTGTCCAGCAAGGACCCCATGGCGAAAAAGGTCAACGACCAGTACTTCGCGTTCAAAAAGCGGGCGGACAACTGGCTGAACGTGAGTGAGGCCGTTGTTCTGAATCAGAACCTTTGAGGAAAGGTGCAATGGCTTCTATCGGTGAATCCGTGCGAGCCTCGTTGACAGACAGTACGACCGGCCAATCGGCCGGTCGTACTCGTCGGGCGGTCGAGATTGTGGATGCTTGGGGTTACAAGGTCGATAAGGCTATAGAGTGGTTGGGCCGGCTGAGTGCCTGGTCGACCGTGTTACTGGTTGCGCTGGTGGCCTTCGATGTGGGTGCCCG